>DASWFM010000092.1:0-6719 GCA_036394235.1 Solirubrobacteraceae bacterium
GGGGCCGCCACTTCACGGGTCCGTATGTGGCCGTCTGGGACGGGGCCCGCGCCGCCTTCGAGGGCGCCCGCCAGCTGCTCTCCTTCCAGCGCGCCCACGTTTACTTCCCCGAGGCGAGCGGCAGCCCCACGGTCGCCGCCGGGCACAACCTGATCCAGTTCGCTTTCCTCGCGGCCGCCGTGCCGGCGCTGGTGTGGGCGCTGCGCCGCCTGCCCGCCGCCTACGGCGCCTACGCGATCGCGGCGCTGGCCCTGCCGCTGTCCGAGCCGGTCAGGGGCCAGCCGCTGATGTCGGTGCCGCGGTTCCTCGTCGTGCTGTTCCCGCTGTCGATCGCTGCCGGTGGCTGGCTCGCCGACCATCCGCGTGCGCGCGCCCCGCTGCTGGCGCTCTCGGCGACGGCGATGGTCGTGTTCGGAGCCCAGTTCGCGACCTGGCATTGGGTGGCCTGAGGTGAGCGCCGGCGGACCCGTCGAACCACCCGCGCGGCTCAGTCCAGCCGCGCCGGGAGCGCCGGAAGCGCCCCCCGAGCCCGTCGCTCCGCTCATCGAGGGGGATACCGCTCGCTCGCCGGATACCTCGTGGCCGCCCTGGACGGCGCCGGTCGCGCTGATCGGAGGGATCGTGCTCGCGGCCGTCCTGGGCCTCGTCGTCGACCTGCCGGCGATCGCCCTGGGGGCGAACGTGACGGCGAGCCACACGCCGGGCGGCCTCGTGATCGCCGACACGTTCGTGCAGGACGTGGCGTTCATCGTCGCGGCCGTCTACTGCGCGAAACTCGGCGGCCGGGCCGTGCGCTCGTGGCAGTTCGGCCTGCGGCGGCCCGGTCAGGGATGGCTGTACGCGGCCCTGATGGTCCTCGGGCTGATCGTTGCCTTCATCGCGCTCGACGCGATCTGGTCGGAGATCGCGCACCCGACGAAGGAGAAGCTGCTGGAAACGCTCGGCACCAAAGAAAGCAAATCGCTGCTGCTGCTGAGCGCCGCGCTGACCTGCGTCGTGGCGCCGATCAGTGAGGAGATGCTGTTCCGCGGCTACATGTTCACGGCGCTTCGCAACTGGCGGGGGACGCTGCCCGCGGCGCTGATCGTAGGGCTGCTGTTCGGCGGTGTCCACGTCACCTCGGCGCCGGCCGCCGACCTCGCCCCATTGGCCGCGCTCGGCTTCGGGCTGTGCCTGCTGTACCGCTACACCGGATCGCTTTATCCGAGCATCGTCGCCCATGCGCTGAACAACTCGATCGCCTTCGCCTCCCTGGAGAGCTGGAACGCCGGACAGGGGCTGGTGCTGATCCTCTGCGCGCTGGCCGGCATCGCGGCGGTGGTGGCGCTCGCCAAGCTCACCGGCCTGATCGCTCCCGCGAGCCAAGATGCCCGCGCGGCCGCGTAGGATCGCTGCCATGAACAAGATCTCTCGTCTCCTCGGGGCCTGCGCTGCGCTGGGCTGCATCCTCGTCTTGGCCGCCGCCGCAAGCGCTGCCGGAGCCCCCGTCCCGACCGCGCCTCCCGTTCCAATCGTGGGGCCCGCCGGCAAGCTCAAGCTGGTGATGCAGAAGGTCGGCGGCAGGCCGCTGTTCGCGACGGCCGGCCACCGCGTCGTGGTGCGAGGGGTCGTGCTCCCCTACGTCGCCGGGCAGACGGTCAAGGTCAGCTTCTATCTGGCTGCTCGCAAGATCGGCGTGCAGAGGGTCAGCGTGCTCGCGCTCGGCAACGGCGCGGGGCAGTTCCACGTCGGCTTCACGAGCCACTACTCGGGGCTGCTGCAGGTTCGCGCCGCCCACTACGCGACCCCTGGGCAGGGCGCCTACTCGGCGCGCTCTGCGGCGGTGAGGATCGTCAACCCGAGCGTCGGCCCGGGCTCCTCCGGGCTGTCGGTGAAGCTGCTCCAGGAAGAGCTGAACAACCTCCACTACGCGGTGCCGACGAACGGCAGCTTCGACGAAGCCACGGGACGTGCGCTGATCGCCTACCGCAAGATGACGAACCTGAACCGCGTCGCGGTGGCCGGGCCGGAAGTGTTCAGGCTGCTCGCGCACGGCGCGGGCGCGTTCCGCGTGCACTACCGGCACGACGGCCGCCATGTCGAGGCCGACCTGACCAAGCAGGTGCTCGCGGAGATCGAACCAGGTGGGCGGGTCTACAGGATCTACACGACCAGCTCGGGCAAGCCCTCGACGCCGACCGTGATCGGGCACTTCGTCGTGTACTCGAAGACGCCCGGAACGAACACCGAGGGCATGGTCGACTCCAACTACTTCATCCGCGGCTACGCGATCCACGGCTACGCCGAAGTGCCGACATACGCAGCCAGCCACGGCTGCCTGCGCGTGCCGATCCCGGACGCGGCGGGGATCTACGGATGGGTGCGCGGAGGCACCCCCGTGGACGTCTACAACGAGTCGGGCGGCGGCAGCACCCACGTGAGGGGCAACGCCGGCCCATAGCCGAGGCTAGGCGCGTACGCGGATCACTCGCGCGATGTACCCGAGCGCGAAGCCGTAGACGAGCAGCGCGAAGATCAGGCGCAGCCCGCGGGCACCCCATTCGCTGGCCGAGGAGGTCAGGCCGGAGACGGGCGATGTCAGTTCTTCGGAGACTTCGTCGAGACCCTTGCGGAAGCCGCTCTCGTGGGTGGTCGTGGTCGCTGCCGTCTGCGCCGCCGGCGCCTTCGAGCCGAGCTCTTCCTGCTGACGCCCCGAGGCGTTGCTCGTCTGGTTGATCGCGAACAGCAGGAACGAGGTCGCGACGATCAGGCAGATCACGATCGAGGCGGCGCGCAGGGCTTTGGCGGAGACAGAGGTCACAGCCCTTAAGGATCGGCGCGAACGCGACGTTAGATTAGGACCGGCGATGAGTGAGGTAAACACACGTACGACGGACCTGAGGCAGGCCCGCGAGCGGCTGATCGCCGAGCTGCGCGAGCACGCCCTCGTGATCGGCCGCGTAACCCTCACGAGCGGCGCCGAGGCCGAGTACTACGTCGACGCCAAGCGCGCGATCCTGCGCCCGGAGGGCTTCGCGGCGCTCGCTGCGCTGATCGCGGGGCAGGTGGGCGAGTGGAGGGGTACGGCCGTCGGTGGGATGACGATGGGCGCCGACCCGGTCGCCTGCGCGGGTCTCGCGGGTGGCGCGCGCGCAAAGGGCTTCTTCGTCCGCAAGGACGCCAAGGCACACGGCTTGCAGCGACGTGTCGAGGGCCCTTTGCTGGAGGCGGCCGATCGCTGCGTGGTGGTCGAGGACGTCGTCACGACGGGCGGCTCGACGCTCGCTGCGATCGACGCTCTGAAGGCCGAGGGCCGGATGATCTGCGGTGTGATCAGCGTCCTCGACCGGCTAGCCGGCGGCGGCGAGGCGATCGAAGCGGCGGCGGGCGCGCCCTACCGTGCGCTGACCACGATCGACGAGGTCTACCCGGATCGCCCCGACCGCGAGGGCGGACCGTGAGCGCGCAGGAGGGGGCCGTGAGCGCGCAACCGGCAGCGGTGGAGATCCGTGAGGCGAGGCCCGCGGACCTGCCGCTTCTGATGAGGATGATCGGAGAGCTCGCGGAGTACGAGAGGCTCGCCGATCAGGTGCTCGCCAGCGAGGAGCTGCTCGACCGCGCGTTGTTCGGGGAGGTGCCGTCGGCCGAGGCGCTGATCGCCGAACGGGCGGGAGAGCCGATCGGTTACGCGCTGTACTTCTCGACCTTCTCCACGTTCCTGGCGATCCAGGGGATCTGGCTCGAGGACCTGTACGTGCGGCCCGAGCACCGCAAGGCCGGCGCCGGCCGGGCGTTGCTGGCCGCGGTCGCCGCGAAGCTCCGCGAGCGGGGCGGGGAGCGCCTGGAATGGGCGGCGCTTGACTGGAACGAGCTGGCGCTCGGCTTCTACCGCAGCCTCGGCGCTCAGAAGATGAGCGAGTGGATCACGCACCGCCTGATCGGTGCTGACCTCGCTCGCCTCGCCGCCGAGGCCCCCGCCCTCGGCGGTCCGGCGCGCCGGTAGCCTTCTCGGGGCCACTGCGCCCGCGGCGTGGCGGCACGCCCTCGTAGTCCAATGGATAAGACGACCGCCTCCTAAGCGGTAGATCCAGGTTCGACTCCTGGCGGGGGCATCCGGAGAAATCGCTTGATGCGGCCGGTCATCCTGATCGGGCGATGCGGGTTTTGGGCACGACGCGACAATCAGCGTTCTGGCCTGCTTCTCAGAGGAGGAATCATGTGGATCGGCATCGGTGTAGTGGGCGCGATCTTGTACTTCGTGATCCTGTTCACGCTTGGTTTGACGACGCTCAGGAACGGTCATGGGTGGATGTTCTTCTTCGGGATCTTCTTCCCGCTGTTCTGGCTGATCGGAGCGTTCCTGCGGCCGTACGGGCCGGAGCCGGTGTAGCTGCGGGGCCGGTGTAGCTGCGGAGCCGGTGTAGCCGGCTAGGTGCGTCCGATCGGTCGTCCGATTGCGAATCGCGCGAGTTCGCGCAGGGTGGCTGGGACGAGGCGCGCGAGCGCCACGAGGATGCGCATCGTCGGCAGGGCCGCCCCGGTTGCAACAGCGCCGGCGACAATCGTCGCGTCACGCGCCGGCAGTCCGGTGGCCCGCTGGAGGGTCGCCGATGGGACGGCAACCGCCGCGAGCACGTGAGGCGCCGTCAGCCGCCTTGGCCGGAACGGCCTGAAGGCGGGTGCAGCGAGGCGACGGAGCGCGTTGCCGAGAACGCCGACGGCGAACAGCGCCGCGAGCAAGGGCGCCTCGGCAGGTACCCCAGTTGTGCGCTTGACCATCTCTCGAAAGAACTTGTAGGAGAGGTAGATCGCGGCGACCATCATCCTCGTGCCGCTCATCGCTGAGCGCCCAGGTCCGGTCTGCGCGCGGCCGTCCGGTCGATCTCCCAGGAGGGCGCTTCGATCTCCCAGGAGGGCGCTTGTCACGAGGTGATCCTCAGCCATAGCTGTCAGCCTCCCCGACCGCCTGTGCAGCGGCATCCCCCGGATCGGATGGGGCCGAGGCCGCTGCGGCCCGTTCGGCTAGGAACCGTCGGGTGGAGCCTTGGGGTTCCGGACGCGTGTGAGCTGCCACCGCCTCCACGGCCAGACGCCATCGATCTCGACCTCCAGCGAGAAACTGAGGAGAATCCGTATGGCGACGACGATCCCGAGTACGGCGACACTTTCGAGAGTCGGATCGACGATGATCGTCCGGACGATGTCGGCGGCGATCAGGACCTCCAGACCCAGCAGGATGGAGCGACCGAGGTTCCGGCGCAGTTCGTCGTAGGAGTCGGGTGCAGTCTCGGCGCGAATCGCGCGGAACGCGAACCTGATGAACGCGCCGAGCGAGCCGAACAACATCACCCCTGCCCCGACCGACTCGACGACTTTGACGACTTCCGAGATGGTCTCGTCGTAGCTCATGGCGGGTTGGTGCTCCCCCTGGTCACGGGCGCGCGAATGCTGCTCGACGCTAACCTGCCTGCCTCCCCTGCACGCAATCCGACATGCCGCGCTCTAGAGATGGATGGCGGTTGCTGGCCGGGATGGGCTGGTCGACCTCGCCGCGATCATCCCTCCTCGCAGCGAGCCGGTCGTCATCCCGATCAGATGAGGACGTGGAGACAGGGGCGCGGTCTTTGCGTCGGCGTGTGCGCGCCGGGCCTCTGCCCGACGTGGGTCGCATGTCCTCGCAGACGCTCAGCAGCCACGCTGTTTAACCTCACTCGGATGATGCGTCGCGGCCGCTCGTCGGGCACGATCGCGGGCAGTGAGACTCGGCATACGACGCAATCAACCCAGCGCACCCGCTGCCGACGGCTGCTGAGGAGAGCCCCACTGCCATGGCCCGCGAGGTCGGCAGTACGCCGCCGCCAAGCGCGAACTGCTCGCGGCCTCAGGCTCGCTCTACGGTGCCGTCCCTCAACCCCGGTCGGTGCGTGCGGGATGCCAGGCGGCTCCGCCCGTCCCCCGAACGATGAGCCGCGCGACGCACTCATTGGGGCGTATCCGGGCGTTCGTCGACGCTGTACGCGAGGGCGATGAATCGACCGCGGAGGAGGCGATCCTGCGCCTCAGCCAGTCGCGCCGCTGGCTCGCGCCGCTGGCACTGGCCGCGAGTGCGTTCGCAACGCTGTTCGATGGAGTCAAGCTGGTGTTCACCAACTGGCGCCTGACGATCATCCAGGTCCTTCCGGCAATGTGGATCTGGCTCGCGTTGTTCGATCTGAAAGTGCACGCCCTGCACGGTAAGAGCTTCCACGTCCTTCGTGGGCCAATCGTGATCGTGCTCGTCATCGGCGTGGCCTTGGTGACGATGGCGTGCTTCTTCCTGAACGCGGCGTTTGCGTTCGCGATCGCAACCCCCGGCCCACCCAGGGTGCGATCCGGTTTTGCCGGCGCGCGCGGGCATCTCCCGGTGGTGCTGGGGTCCGGGGCGGTCGTCGGCGTGCTCCTCGGCGTGTGCACCGTCGTCGTCACTCGCTGGGGAAAGCCGTGGTTCGGACTGTCATTGAGCATTGTGCTCGCGGTGATGATGATCAGCTACGTCGCCGTGCCGTCGCGGCTGATTGGGATGAAGGCGCTGCACTCACGGCGAGACAGGCTCACGGCGACCGCGGTCAGTGGCGCGATCGGGACGGCGGTCTGTACACCCCCGTATATGCTCGGCCGGGTCGGGATCCTGATGCTGGGGTCGAAGGCGCTGCTCGTTCCGGGCATCGTCCTCGTCGTGCTGGGCTTCACGTTGCAGGCGG
>DASWFM010000093.1:0-16220 GCA_036394235.1 Solirubrobacteraceae bacterium
ACCTCACGAGGCCGGCCGCCCCCCTCGCATTGCTGGCGTTGCTTGCCGCCGGCGCGCTCTGCGGCTGCGGCTCCGTTGAAGAAGAAGGTGACTCGGCGTCGGCGTCGGCGTCGGCGTCGCCGATCGCGGCGGCGGTGAGCACATTCGCGGCCCATGACGATGAAATCGAGGCCACGCGCCAGCGCGAACATGAAGATGGCCAGCAGGAACGGGAGGAATCGCCGGAAGGCGAAGAAGTGCTGCAAGCCGAAGAACCGTTGGAAGCCCAAGAATCGCCGGAAGCCGAAGAACCGTTGGAAGCCGAATAACCGTTTGGAAGACCGATATGGACCCGGCTGGGCGAGGCCCGACCGACGCGCGACCCGACGGGCCGAGGCCCGGCTGACCTCCCTTTCTAGGGCTCCAAAAGCCTTCGCAAACCCTGTTCGTCGAGCACCTTCACGCTGAGGCGCTCCGCCTTCTCGAGCTTCGAGCCGGGGCTCTCGCCTGCGACGAGGTAGTCGGTCTTCTTCGACACCGAGCCAGTTACGCGACCGCCCGCCGCGACGATGCGCTCCGTGGCCTGCTCGCGCGACCAGTCCGGCAGGGAGCCGGTGAGGACAAGTGTCATCCCGGCGAGGGGCCCCTCCGAGGGCGGCGGGCCCTCCTCGTGGAACTGCAGGCCCTGGTCTTTGAGGTCCTCGATCAGGCTGCGCATCCGTTCGTCGTCGAGCTGGGAACGGATCAGGACGGCCATCTTCTCGCCGATGCCGGGGATCGCCTCGATCTGCTCCTCGTCGGCTGCCAGCAGCGCATCGATGTCGCGGAAGCCCTGGGCGAGGTTACGGCCGGTGACCTCCCCGACCTCCTCGATCCCAAGCGCGAAGAGAACGCGTCCGAAGGGCCTCTGCTTAGACGCCTCGATCGCTGCGAGCAGGTTGCGGGCGGAGATCTCGCCGAAGCCCTCGAGCGCGACGAGCTGCTCCTCGCTCAGGCGGTAGAAGTCTGCCGCCGTGTGGACCAGGCCGTGCTCCTGCAGCAACGCCACTTGCTTCTCGCCTAGCCCGTCGATGTCCATCGCGCCCCGGGAGACGAAGTGCTTGAGGAGCTGCCAGGCCCGCGCGGGACAGTCGCGGTTGGGGCATTTCGTGAAGATGCTGTCGGGGTGCTTGACCGTCGGGGTGTTGCAGAAGGGGCAGCGCTCAGGCGGCCTGGGGAGCGGCGGGCGGTTCTTTTGCTCGGCGACGTGGGGCGCCGGTGAGACGACCTGGGGGATCACATCGCCGGCCCGCACGACGATCACGTCCTCGCCTTCACGGAGGTCCTTGCGAATGAGGTCCTCCTCGTTGTGGAGGGTGGCGAGCTTGATCGTCACGCCGGCCACTTCGACGGGCGCGAGCACCGCAAAGGGGCGCATGTCGCCGAACTTGCCGACGTTCCACATCACCCTCTCGAGCTTTGTCACAGCGGTCGTCGGCGCGAACTTCCAGGCGACCGCCCAGCGCGGGTCCCGGCCGACGGAGCCGAGTCTGCGTTGCAGCTCGAGGTCGTCGACCTTCACGACCGCTCCGTCGATCTCGAAGTCGAGCTCTCCACGGCGTCGCTCCCATGCCATGCACTGTGCGATCACCTCCTCCTCCCCGTCGAGCAGGGCGATGCCGTCGTTTACGCGGAAGCCGTGCTCGCGGAGCCACTGCAGGCCCTCGGAGTGGGTCTTGAAGCTGAGCCCCTCGGCAACCCCGACCTGGTAGCACCAGATCGACAGCGGCCGCTTCGCCGCGTCGGCCGGGTCGAGCTGGCGGATCGTGCCGGCGGCGGAGTTGCGGGGATTCATGAAGGTCGATTCGCCCGCTTCGGCGCGGCGCTCGTTGAGCGCCGTGAAGTCGCGAAGGGACATGTAGACCTCGCCCCGCACCTCGACCAACGGGGGTGCGTCTTGGATCCGCAGCGGGATCGCGCCGATCGTGCGCAGGTTGTGGGTGACGTCCTCGCCGATCTCCCCATTGCCGCGCGTAGCCCCCCGCTCGAGCGCGCCGTCCCGGTAGAGCAGGCTGATCGCGAGACCGTCGATCTTCGGCTCGACGACGTAGGAGAAGCCGGGCTGCTCGATGCCCTCGCGGGCGAGGTGGTTGCGCATCCGCTCGACCCACGCCCTCAGCTCGTCCCCCGAGCGCACGTTGCCGAGCGACAGCATCGGCTCCAGATGGCGGACTTTCTCGAGGCGAGAGACCGGCTCACCGCCGATTCGCTGCGTCGGCGAGTCGGGCGTCAGCAGCTCGGGGTTCTCACGCTCGATCCCGCGTAGCTCGTCGAGCAGGCCGTCATAGACATCGTCGCCAATCTCGGGGTCGTCGAGGACGTAGTAGCGGTAGGCGTGGTGTTCGAGCTGCTCGCGCAGCTCGGCGGCGCGGAGCGCGAGCTTCCCCGGCGGCTTCGCCGCAGTCGTCTCGCTGGCCTTCGAGCGGGCCGCGGTCACGGCGCCGCGTCGGGCGCCGGCCGATCTGAGATCGATGGCTCCAGCAGGCCCTCCAGGTCGAAACGCTTCAGCGCCTCGAGGCTCGCGTGGTCGGTGAGGTCGAAATGGATCGGCGTGACCGCGATGCGGCCGGCATGCACGGCCGCGAGGTCCGTGCCGGGCTCGTCGTGGAAGCCGGGGTAGGCGCCGTAGATCCAGTAGCGGCGGCGATGCTCCTCCTCGCTCTCGAGCTTCAGCTCATCGCGGTAGATGCGCTTGCCGAGGCTCGCCACCTCGACGCCCTCGGGAGGGCCCGCGGGAACGTTGACGTTGAGCAGCGTGCGGGCCGGCAGCGGCACGTCCTCGATGCGTGCCACCAAGGCGGCGACGAAAGCGGCCGCCACCTCGAAGCCGAAGCCGCCGTCGAAGGTGTAGTCGAGGTTGCGCGCACCGGATTGCTGGGAGACGGCGATCGCGGGGAGGTTGAGCACGACGCCCTCGAGAGCCGCCGCGACTGTGCCCGAGTAGGTGATGTCGTCGCCGAGGTTGGCGCCGTGGTTGATACCCGAGACGACGAGGTCGGCCTCGAAGTCCTCGATCAGGCCGAGGCTCGAGAGGCGCACGCAATCAACCGGCGTGCCGTCGGTCGCGTAGCCCGTCGTGCCGTCGGCGAACGGCACCTCCTCGACCCACAGCGGTCGCCGCGTCGTGATCGAGCGGGCCATCGCGGAGCGGTTGCCGTCCGGCGCAATCACCGCGAGGCGCACGTCCTCGAGCGCCGCCAGGGCGCGACGCATCGCCTGCAGCCCGTCGGCCTCGATGCCGTCGTCGTTGGTGAGGAGCACATTGAGCATTCCGCGTCCAGCATAGGGGCGGCCTCGGCCCCCGGGCGTGAAGATATGCCGAAGCCCAAGCACGGCTCAATAGCTCACGTTCGCCAGCGCCAGCCCATGGGCAGGCGCCGTGGGCCCGGCGTCAGAGCGCTGTTGGCCCTCCAGCAGCTCCGTGAAGTATTCGAATGGCATCCGGCCCGCCGCGACTTCGAGCATCGTGCCGACGAGCACGCGGTTCATGTGACGCAGGAACATGTCGGCCTCGATCCAGAACTCGAGGATGCCCCCCTCCCCCTCCCGCCAAGACGCCTCGGCGACGTCGCAGCGGAACCAGCTGTGTTCCGTTTCGCGCGGCGTGAAGGCTGTGAAGTCGTGGCGGCCGACGATCGCGGCCGCGCACGCGTCGAGTGCCTCGCGATCGACGGCCGCCGTCCACCAATAGGCCCGCCCCCGCTCGAACACGCTGCGGGCACGCCGCGCCAGCACGCGGTAGCAGTAGGTGCGGGAGCGGGCATCACGGCGCGCGTCGAAGGACTCTCCGGCCGGTTCGGCAGCGAGCACCGAGACATCCGCGCCGATCAGCCCGTTTAGGCGCTGCGGGTCGACCGCCTCGTGGCAATAGCTGGCGATCTGCCCCCAGGCATGGACGCCCCGATCGGTGCGTCCCGCGACGAGGAGGCCCAGCGGCCGGCCGTCGGTGCCGGTGGGCCCGAGGACCGTCTGCAGCGCCCGCTCCAGCTCCTCCTGGATGGAGCGCTCATCGGGCTGGCGCGCCCATCCCGCGAAGGCCGATCCGTCGTACTCGATCGTGAGCTTCGTCGTCATCGCCGCCAGAGCGACCGCCGCACGCCCGCCGGGATGCGCTCAGACGAGCTCGAGGAAGACCATTTCGGTCGCGTCGCCGGGACGCTGACCGATCTTCAGGATGCGGGTGTAGCCCCCGGGCCGCTCCGCGTAGCGCGGCGCGACCTCCGCGAACAGCTTGTGCACCGCGAACTTGTCCTGGGCGAGCGTCGAGAGGGCCTGGCGTCGTGCGTGCAGGTCGCCACGCTTGGCGAGCGTGATCAGTTTCTCGATCTCCGGCTTGACGGCCTTGGCCTTCGCCTGAGTCGTCTTGATCCGCTCGTGCTCGATCAGCTCCTTGGAGAGGTTCATCAGCAGCGCCTTGCGGTGGGCGCTGTCGCGACTGAGCTTGTTGCGGGTCTTCTGGTGTCTCATCGAGATCGGGAGTTTAGGCGGTCCAGGGCGGCGAGGGCCAAGCGAGGCAAGGACGTAGCGGGTCAAGTGCGCTCAGCACACGAGTCCCGCGAGGACGCCGCCTCGCGCCGGCCATCGCCGTCGTGGTCAGTCGGCGCGGAGGTTGAGTCCCCTCGCGTGGAGCGTTTCGATCACCTCGTCGATCGACTTTTTGCCGAAGTTGGGGATCGCGTTGAGCTCGCCCTCGGACTTCGAGATCAGGTCGCCGACCGTCTGGATGCCGGCACGCTTGAGGCAGTTGTAGGAGCGCACGCCGAGCTCGAGCTCCTCGATGAGGATGCCGAACTCCTCGCCCTGCAGCGCCGCCTGGGCGCCGCCCCCGACTGCCAGGCCGTGGCCGTCGAGCTGGCCGCCGGGCGCCGCACGCAGCTCCTGGATGCGGTCGGCGTCAGTGAAAATGGCGAGCTGGCTGATCAGCAGCTCGGCGGCCTCGCGGAGCGCCGCCTGCGGGTCGATCGAGCCGTCCGTCTCGATATCGAGCGTGAGCTTGTCGAAGTCCGTCTTCTGGCCAACGCGGGCCTGCTCGACGGCGTAGGCGACACGCCTCACGGGCGAAAAGATCGAGTCGATCGGGATCACGCCGATCGGCTGATCGGATGACTTGTTCTCCTCGGCCGGGCGGTAGCCACGGCCGCGGCCGATCGTCATGTACAGCTCGAGCTTCGTTTTCTTCTCGAGCGTCGCGATGTGCAGATCCGGGTTGAGGATCTCGACGCCGGCCGGCAGGTCGATGTCCTTCGCGGTGATCTCGCCCGGGCCGGTGACGACAAGTGGGGCCTCGACCTCGCTGGCGTCGGAGTGCATCCGGCAGACCACGCCCTTGAGGTTCAGCACGATGTCGGTGACGTCCTCCTTGACGCCCGGAATCGTGGAGAACTCGTGAGCCACGCCCTCGATGCGCACGCTCGTCACGGCTGCGCCGGCCAGCGACGAGAGCAGTACGCGGCGCAGGGAGTTGCCGAACGTGTAGCCGAATCCGCGGTCGAGGGGCTCGATCGTGAACGTGCCACGGTTTTGCTCCACGGACTCGCTGGTGATCCGGGGGATTTGGAAGTCGAGCATGAGAGTCCTTACGTCGTTTTGGTGTCGTGCCGGCGTCGGGCGGACGGCGGCCCACAAGCGCCGCCGTCTCTGTGGACGACGGCTGGGGAAGTCGCTTCTACTTCGAGTACAGCTCGACGATGAGCTGCTCCTGCACCGGGGCGGCAACCTCACGCCGCTCCGGCTTGCGCAGCACCTTGGCCGTCAACGACTCGTGATCGGCCTGCAGCCACGCGGGAATCTGACCGGTCAGCTCGGTGGCGTCCCTGACAACCTGGGTGGCTGGCGTGGTCGCCTTGATCGCGATCACGTCGCCCGGCCGCACCTGGTAGCTGGGGATGTTCACCCGGCGGCCGTTGACCGTCCAATGGCCGTGGCGGATGAGCTGACGCGCCTGGCGGCGGGAAGCCGCGAAGCCGAGACGCACGAGGACGTTGTCGAGCCGGCACTCGAGCAGCGCGAGGAGGTTCTCGCCCGTGATGCCGGGCTGACGGGATGCCTTGGCGTAGTAGCCACGGAACTGCTTCTCCAGCACGCCGTAGTAGCGGCGGGCCTTCTGCTTCTCGCGCAGCTGTACGCGGTACTCGCTCTGTTTCAGGCGGCCGCGGCCATGCTCGCCCGGCGGGTAGGAGCGCCGCTCCACGCCGCACTTGTCGGTCAGGCAACGCTCGCCCTTGAGGAACAGCTTCTGTCCCTCACGGCGGCACTGCTTGCACGCGGGTCCGGTGTCGCGAGCCATGCTCAGACCCTCCGCCGCTTGCGGGGGCGGCAACCGTTGTGGGCCTGGGGCGTGACGTCCTTGACGCCCGTCACCTCGAGGCCGGCGGCCTGCAGGGAGCGGATCGCGGTCTCGCGGCCGGAGCCCGGCCCCTTGACGTAGACCTCCACCTTCTGCAGTCCCTGTTCGAGGCCCTTGCGCGCGGCCGCGTCGGCCGTCACCTGCGCGGCGAAGGGGGTCGACTTGCGGGAGCCCTTGAAGCCCGCGCCGCCTGCGGACTCCCAGGCGATGACGTTGCCCGTGGTGTCGGTCAGCGAGACGATCGTGTTGTTGAACGAGGTCTTGATGTGGGCCTGTCCGATCGGGATGTTCTTTTTCGGCTTGCGCCGTCCGCGTGCGCGTTTGGGAGCAGCAGGCATCTACTTCTTGCCGGCTTTCTTCTTGCCGGCCACCTGCATTCGCTTCGGACCCTTGCGGGTGCGCGCGTTGGTCTTCGTCTTCTGGCCCCGCACGGGCAGGCCGCGACGGTGGCGCAGGCCGCGGTAGCAGCCGATGTCCTGCAGCCGTTTGATGTCCTGCAGGCGCTCGCGCCGCAGGTCGCCCTCGACCGTGAGGTTCTCGTCGATCGCGTCTCGCAGCTTCGCGACCTCGTCCTCGGTGAGGTCACGGATGTAGGTGTCGGGGTCGATCCCGATGTCCTTGAGAATCTTGTTCGATGTCGAGCGGCCGATCCCGTAGATGTAGGCCAGCCCGATCTCCGAGCGCTTGTTGAGAGGCAGGTTGACGCCGGCGATTCTCGCCATCGACTAGCCCTGCCTCTGCTTGTGGCGCTTGTTCTGGCAGATCACCAGTACCACCCCGTGGCGGCGGATGATCTTGCATTTCTCGCACATCGGCTTGACCGACGGTCTTACCTTCATGATCCCTTTCAGGCGCTTTGTCCGGCGATCCGGCTCTGGCTGCCGTTGCGGCTGCCGCTACCGGATCGAGGATTTGCCTCCGCGCACGCCTACGGGCGAGCGCGCGGGCAGGACTCCAGATGGTAGCAACTTCATGGCTTCGAGCAGGCTCCCGGCCTGGATGCCGAATGCCTTGAGGCGCCGGCCCGAATGCGCTCAGGCGCCCGAAGTGGCGAGCGTGCCCTGGCGCTGCTCGGCGGGCAGATGCCATGGAGCGAGGATCTGCGGGCCCTCGCCGGTGACCGCGACGGTGAACTCGAAATGCGCCGCCGGGGAGCCGTCCTGGGAGTAGATCGCCCAGCCGTCCCCGCCGACGCGCACGCCGGGCTTGCCGGCCGTGGTCATCGGCTCGATCGCGAGCACCATCCCCTCCTCCAGCAAGGGCCCCTTGGCGGGCTTGCCGTAGTTGGGCACCTGCGGATCCTCGTGCATGCTGCGGCCGACGCCGTGGCCGACCAGCGAGCGCACGACCGACAGGCCGGCGTCCTCTGCGACCTGCTGGATCGCGCTCGAGAGGTCCCCCATGCGGTTCCCGGGCCGGCATTGGGCGACGCCGGCATGGAGCGCCTCCTCGGTGGCCTCGAGCAGGTTGCGGGTCTGCTCGTCGGTCTCCTCGATCGCGAAGGTGCGCGCGGCGTCGGCGACCCAGCCGTCGAGCGTCACGCCGACGTCGATCGAGATGATCTCGCCGCGGGCGAGGCGGTGCGAGCCGGGGATCCCGTGGACGATCATCGGGCCGGGCGAAGCGCAGATCGAGCCGGGGAAGCCACGGTAGCCCTTGAAGGTCGGCTCGCCGCCCTGGGAGCGGATGAAGCGCTCGGCCAGCGTGTCGAGCGCGCCCGTGGTGATGCCGGGGCGGATGCTGGCCCCCATCAGATCGAGGGTTGCCGCCAGGATCGACCCGGCCCGGGCCATCTTGGCGATCTCCTCGGGTGACTTCTTGATGATCACCCTGGGAGCTTAGCTCGGCGCATCGGGGATTCGAGCGCCGGCGATTGTCAACGGGTCCGGCTCGTTGCTCACAGCTGCTCCTCGAGCCGCAGGGTCGCGACGGTGGCCCGGATGTGGTCGTGGACCTCCTCGGCCGACCGCGTCCCGTCGAAGCGACGCAGCAGCCCGCGGGAGTCGTAGTAGGCGATCAGCGGCTCGGTCTGGGAGTGGTAGACGTCCAGGCGCCGGCGAATCGTCTCCTCGCGGTCATCGTCGCGCTGGATCAGCCGTGCGCCGTCCTGGTCGCAGACGCCTTCGTGCTTGGGCGGATCGAAGTCGACGTGGTAGATGTGGCTCGGGTTCTTGACGCAGACGCGCCGTCCGGCGAGGCGACGCACCACGACGTCGTCGGGCACTTCGATCAGCAGCACCCCCGTCAGCCTACGATCGAGACCCTCGAGCGCCTCGGCCAGCGCGTCGGCCTGGTTCTCGTTGCGGGGGAAGCCGTCGAGCAGGAAGCCGTCGGCCGCGTCGGGGTCGCTGACGCGGGCGGTGATCATGCCGATGATCACCTCGTCGGGGACCAGCTCGCCGGCGTCCATGTAGCGCTTGGCCGCCGTGCCGAGCTCGGTCTCCTCCGCCACCTGCGCGCGCAGGATGTCGCCCGTGGAGATGTGGGCGAGGCCGAAATCGTCACGCAGGCGCTCGGCCTGCGTCCCCTTCCCTGCGCCCGGGGGACCGAGCAGGATCAGATTCAACTCGGACAAGACCGAGGCAGACTACCCGCTCGCGTCCCGCCGATGCGATCCGTGGCGCGGCCACGGGGCGGCTACTTCAGGAAGCCCTCGTAACTTCGCATCATCAGCTGCGCCTCGAGCTGCTTCATCGTTTCCAGCGCCACGCCGATGACGATCAGGATCGAGGTCCCGCCGAAGAAGAAGTTCTGGTGCGTGCGGGCGATCAGAACCGCCGGCAGCGCCGCGATGGCCGCCAGGAACAGTGCCCCCGGGAAGGTCAGGCGGGCGAGGATGCGATCGAGGAATTCCGCCGTCGGGCGGCCCGGTCTCACCCCGGGTATGAAGCCGCCGTACTTCTTCAGGTTGTCGGCCTGATCGACGGGGTTGAAGGTGACGGCGGTGTAGAAGTACGTGAAGACGATGATCAGCAGCGACTCGCCGACGACGTAATGCCAGCCGTTGGGGGTGAAGAAGTCCGAGAGCTGCTGGCCCCAGTGCGTTTTGACGAGCTGCCCGACGGTCGGCGGGAAGGCCATCAGGCTGGCCGCGAAGATCACTGGGATCACGCCCGCCATGTTCACGCGCAACGGCAGGTAGGTCTGGCCGCCCTCGGACATGCGACGACCGATCACGCGCTTGGCGTACTGAACCGGGATGCGGCGCTGGCCTTCCTGCACGAACACGATGCCGGCGACGACGGCGAGTACCAGGAAGGGCATCATCACCTTGAAGACCTGGTCCTGGCTCGTCCACCAGGACTGGATGCCGGCGGGCAGGCGCGCGACGATCGAGGCGAAGATCATCAGCGAGATGCCGTTGCCGATCCCTTTCTGGGTGATCAGCTCGCCCACCCACATCAGCAGCACGCAGCCCGCGGTGAGGCAGATGACGATCAGGAAGACGTGCGGCGCGTCGAAGGTTTTGACGACCGATTCGCCGGCTTTAGCCTGCAGGGAGTGGAACAGGAAGACGTAGCCGATCGACTGCGCGAAGGCCAGGCCGACCGTCAGGTAGCGGGTGTACTGCGTGATCCTGGCCTGCCCGACCTCGCCTTCCTTGGCGAGCTTTTCGAGCGAGGGCACCGCGACCTGCAGCAGCTGCAGGATGATCGACGCGGTGATGTAGGGCATGATGCCGAGCGCGAAGATCGCGATCCGGGACAGGCCGCCGCCGGAGAAGAGGTTCAGGAGCCCCAGGATGTTGGAGCCACCGAACTGCTTCTGGATGTTGTTGACGGCGGTCAGGTTGACGCCGGGGACCGGCACGTGGGAGCCGAACCGGTAGATCAGCAGCATCAACGCCGTGAAGGCGATCTTCTTGCGGATGTCCGCGACCTGGAAAGCGTTGAGGATCGTCGAGAGCATGGTGGTCGGACCGCCGCTGCCCGGGCCGGTCGCCGGTCGCCTGCGGAGCCGCCGATTCTAGTCGATGCGCGCGCCGCCGGATCCGGTTACCCGGCCGGCGGCCGCCTCAGGCCTCGACGACGGTGCAGGTGCCGCCGGCGGCCTCGATGCGCTCGCGCGCACCGGCGCTGAAGGCGTGGGCGTGGACCGTCAGCGCCTTCGTGATCTCGCCCTTGGCCAGCACCTTGACCGGGATCTCCTTGCGCGTCGCCAGGCCGTTGGCCTTCATCAGCTCCAAGGTCACCTCGGTGCCGGCTGCGAAACGCTCCTCCAGGGAGGAGATGTTGACCGGCTGGGTGTGCGTGCGGAACATCTCGAAGGGCATCGACTTCTTCATGTGGGGGCCGCGGAGCTTTCGCATGCGCATGTGGATCGGCATCTGGCCGCCCTCGAAGTTGGCCCGGCGCTTGGAGCCCGAGCGCGAGCCCGCGCCCTTCTGGCCGCGGCCGGAGGTCTTGCCGGTGCCCGATCCTTCGCCGCGTCCGATCCGCTTGCGCGGCCGGCGGCTGCCGGGCGAGGGCGTGAGGCTGTGGAGCCCGATCCGCTCGTTGCCGTTCTCGGAGGGGCTCACTTCTTCTCCTCCACCTTTACGAGATGGCGCACAGCGTGCACCATGCCCCGAGCCTGATCGGTGTCGTTGACCTGGACGGTCTGGCCGATCCGACGAAGACCCAGAGAGCGCAGCGTGTCGAGCTGTTTCTGGTTGGCGCCGTTCTTGGAGCGCAGCTGGGTGACGCTCAGCGCGCTCATCCGGCCGGGGCCTCCTCGGCAGGCTCGGGTGCGGCGGGCTCGGCGCCGCCTTCGGTTGCGCCTGCCTCGGTGATCCCGTTGACCTGCTCGCCGGCGCCCTGCTGTGTGCCGCCGCCAAGTCCGAGCACCTGGTTGACGGTCAGGCCCCGCAGCTGCGCCATCTCGGCGGGCGTCCGGAGCCCGCGCAGGCCGGCGACGGTGGCCTTCACGAGGTTGATCGGGTTCTGCGTGCCGAGGCTCTTGGAGAGGATGTCGTGGATGCCGGCGAGCTCCAGGACCGCGCGCACGCCGCCGCCGGCGATCACGCCGGTACCGGGCGAGGCGGGCTTCAGGAAGACGCGTCCCGAGCCGAAGATGCCGGTCGTCTGGTGGGTGATGGTGCTGCCGTGCTTGGGCACCTTGAAGAGGTCCTTCTTGGCGCGCTCGACGCCCTTCTGGATCGCCAGCGGCACCTCGTTGGCCTTGCCGTAGCCGACGCCGACGACTTCCCGTTCATCGCCGACCACGACGAGCGCGGTGAACGAGAAACGACGGCCGCCCTTGACGACCTTCGCGACGCGGTTGATCTCGACGACCCGCTCCTGGAGGTCGAGGCCGGCGGGGTTGACTGAGCGATCTGTGGCGATGGATGACATGAGCAGTGGCAGAGGGTAGCGGGCCGGGGGCCTCAGACGGTCAGGCCCGCCTCGCGGATCGCCTCGGCGAAGGCCCGGACGTGACCGTGGTACTGGTAGCCGCCGCGGTCGAACACGGCCTCGTTGACGCCGGCGGCCTTCGCGCGCTCGGCCAGCAGCGCGCCGGCACGGCCGGTCGAGTCGCCTTTCTTCATCGACTGCAGCTCGGGCTCGAACCAGGCGACGGCGGCGAGCGTGCGGCCCGAGACGTCGTCGATCAACTGCGCGGACAGGCCGCGGTTGGAGCGGAACACGGAAATCCGGGGACGCTCCGCCGTACCGGTGATCTTGGCGCGCACCCGGCGGCGGCGTTTGAGCCGGCGGGCCTCCTTGGTGAGGACTGTCATGAACGGGCTCCAGTCGGGATCGTGCCGTCGCATGAGCCCGTAGAGCAAGCTGGGCAAGGACGCAGGGAGCGAAGTGTGCTTCGCACACGAGCGAGCGAGGACGCAGATCCAGCGCAGCTATACGGGCTCATGCGCGCTTCCCGACCTTGCGTTGCACGTACTCGCCCTCGTAGCGAATGCCCTTGCCCTTGTATGGCTCGGGGGGGCGCTGCTTGCGGATGATCGCGGCGGTCTCGCCGACGAGTTGCTTGGAGATGCCTTTGACGACGACACGGGTCGGCTGGGGCACCTCGAATTCGATGCCGTCGGGGGCCGGGATCGGCACGGGGTGGGAGTAGCCGACGGCCAGCTCCAGGTTCCTGCCCTTCAGCTGCGCGCGATAGCCGACGCCCTGGATCTCCAGGCGCTTCTCGTAGCCGTTCGTGACTCCCTCGACCATGTTCGCGACCAGGGAGCGGGTGAGGCCGTGCAGGGCGCGGTGTTCGCCGCGGTCTGTGGGGCGGGTGACGTGGAGCACCTCGCCGTCCTGCTTGACGTCGATGTCGCGGTGGATCCGCTCGCTCAGTTCGCCTTTGGGGCCGTTGACGCGCACCGACTCCGGCTCGATCGAGACCGTTACGCCGGAGGGCACGGGGATGGGCTGCCTGCCGATTCGGGACATCAGCTCACCACACCTGCGCCAAGACCTCGCCGCCGACGCCGGCGGCGCGGGCGTCGTGGCCGGTCATCACGCCATGGGAGGTGGAGACGATCGAGGTGCCCATGCCACCGAGCACCTTGGGGATCGACTTCGCATCGACGTAGGTGCGCCGGCCGGGGCGGGACACGCGGCGCAGGCCGGTGATCGCCGAGCGGCGCTCCTCGGTGTACTTGAGGCGGATCTGGATGATCTCGCCGGCGCCGCCCTCGGATGCGTCGAGCACCGTCCAGGACTCGATGTAGCCCTGCTCGTCGAGGATCCTCGCCAGCTCGCCCTTGAGCTTCGATGCGGGCACCTCGACGGTCTCGTGCGCAGCGCGGATCGCGTTGCGTACGCGCGTCAGGAAGTCGGCTATCGGATCGGTCATGGACATGGTTCGGCTCCTACCAGGAGGACTTCGTCATCCCGGGGATCTGGCCGTTGTGGGCGAGCTCGCGCAGACAGATGCGGCACACCCCGAACTTGCGATACACCGCGCGCGGCCGGCCGCAGCGCGTGCATCGAGTATAGGCCTGCGTTTTGTACTTCGGTGGGCGCAGCTGTTTGACGCGCTGGGAGGTCTTGGCCATCAGTCGGTGCTCTCTTTCTCGGTGTTCTCGGCATCGGGCTCGCTCTCGGCGGCCGCTTCGGGCTCGGCGGGCTGCTCCTGCTCCTCGGCCTGCTCGTCCCCTTCAGCGTGCTCGGCCTCGGGCTGCATCTCGGTCTCCACGCCGGCCTCGGGCTCGGCGGGCTGCTCCTGCTCCGCGGCCTGCTCGTTCCCCTCAGGGTGCTCGGCCTCGGGCTGGGTCTCGGTCTCCGCGGCCGCCTCGGGCTCGGCCTGGTCGCCATCCCGCTGCTCGGCGGCGGCGGCCTGCTCGGCGGCGGCGCGCTCGGCCGCAGCGGCTTTCATTTTCTCCGCTTTGGGGGCGTTCGCGGGAAGCGGCGCTGCGGCCTTCGCCGCGGCGCTCGCGGCGGCCTTCTCCTCGGCCTCCCTGTGTGCCTCCTCAGCGGCCGCATCGCCCTCCGGGTCATAGCCCTTCGGGCGGCCCTGGGAGGTGAAGGGCATGCCGAGTGCGGCCAGCAGCGCGTAGGCCTCGATGTCGGTGGGCGCGCTGGTCGTGATCGTGATGTCCATGCCCCGCACCTGGTCGATCGAGTCGTAGTCGATCTCCGGGAAGATGATCTGCTCTTTGACACCCATCGAGTAGTTGCCGCGGCCGTCGAAGGAGCGCGGGCTGAGCCCGCGGAAGTCACGGATCCGCGGGATCGCGATCGAGACCAGGCGGTCGAGGAACTCGTAGCCGCGCTCGCCGCGGAGCGTCACGGCGACCCCCACGGGCATGCCCTCGCGCAGTTTGAAGGCGGCGATCGACTTACGTGCGCGGCGCACGCTCGGCTGCTGGCCGGCGATCGTCGCGAGCTGCTCGGTGGCGGCTTTGAGCATTTTGTTGTCCTGGCGCGCCAGCCCTACGCCCATGTTGAGCGTGATCTTCTCGAGCTTCGGCGCCTGCATCACCGACGAGTAGCCGAAGCGGGAGATCAGCGCGGGGCGGATCTCCTCGAGGTAGCGGACCTTCAGACGGGCCGGCGGGGGAGCTGTCTCGGTTGCTGCCATCTGCTCAGTCCATTCTCGTGCCGGAGTTGCGGGCAACGCGGAAGCGCTGTCCGTTCTCCCGTTCGATGCCCACGCGCGTGCGCTTGCCCTTGCTGTCGAGGACCATCACATTGGAGACGTGGATCGGCCCCTCGCGCTCGATCACGCCACCGAGCGACTGTTCGCTCTGGGCGCCGCCGACCTGCTGCGGACGGGTGTGTCGCTTGACCATGTTCAGGCCCTCGACGTACACGCGCCGGCGCTTGGGGTCGACGCGGAGGATGCGGCCGGTCTTGCCGCGGTCCTTGCCCGAGATCACCTCGACGTGGTCGCCAGAGCGGACCTTCATCGGACGTACGCGGGGGCTCTTGGCGGCCATCACAGGACCTCCGGGGCCAGCGAGACGATGCGCATGAAGTTGCGCTCGCGGAGTTCGCGTGCGACCGGGCCGAACACGCGGGTGCCCCGCGGGTTGTTCTGCTCGTCGATGATCACGGCAGCGTTCTCGTCGAAGGCGATGTAGGTGCCGTCGTCGCGCCCGATCGGCTTCTTCGTGCGCACCACCACCGCCGTGACGACATCGCCCTTTTTGACGGCGCCCTGCGGGTTGGCCTGCTTGACGGTGGCGGTGATCACATCGCCGACGAACGCATAGCGCCGGCGCGAGCCGCCCTTGACGCGGATGCAGAGGATCTCCCGGGCGCCGGAGTTGTCCGCGACCCGCAGCCTGGTCTCGTTCTGGATCATCGGGCCCTCTCGACCACGTCGACCAGCGCCCAGCGCTTGCTGCGTGACAGCGGCCGGCTCTCGATCACGCGGACCACATCGCCCTCATGGGCGTCGTTGTTCTCGTCGTGAGCGTGCAGGGTGCTCGAGCTGCGCACGATCTTCTCGTAGCGTCGATGGCGGCGGGCGATGTCGATGCGAACCGTGATCGTCTTTTCGGCCTTGTCGGAGACGACGATGCCCTGGCGCACCCGGCGCGTGCCTTCGACCGGCGCGTGGACCGGGGCCAGGGGCTCCGGGGCGGGCCGTGAGGCGCGGCGCTCGGCAGCTTTCGTGCGTTCAGACGCGCGGCGCCGGCGGCGACGCACAGCCTTCTCTTGCCGTACCGCGACGCGCTCGGCGTGACGGTCCTCCGGGGAGCGCGCGGGACGTGCCTCACCGGCGTGGGTCGAACGGGCGCGGCTACGGCGCTCCTTCGGCGAGAGCTGCTCGACGGGCTCGGCGGGCGGCTCGGGGGCAGGCTCCGCCGCGGCCTCGGCGGCCGGCTCCTCGCTGGGAGCCTCGGCCTCCTGCGCAGCCTCGGCGGCCGGCTCCTCGCTGGGAGCCTCGGCGCTCGCCTCGGCCTCCTGGGCAGCCTCGGGGGTCTCCCCTGGGGCCTGGTCGGGCTCGGGGATCTCTGTTGTCTCGTTGTCTTGCTCGTCAGCCATCTGTTTGCCTCGTCGCTGTCTCTAGTTCTCGGTTGCTGCGGTCTGCGGCCCGGCCGCCTGCCGGCGGAAGGCCCGCTCGCGCTCCACGGTCAGGGCCCGGGCGAGGTCGCGCTTGGCGCGGCCCATGCCCGCGGTGTCGTCGAGTTCGCCCGTCGCGTTCGCGAAGCGCAACCCGAACACCTCTTTGCGCAGCTCGGCCACCCGCTTGGTCAATTCGGCGTCCTCGAGGTCCCTGATCTCACTGGCCTTCATCGCCTAGTCCTCGCGGAGCACGAACTTCGACTTGACGGGAAGCTTGTGGGCGGCGAGGCGGATCGCTTCGCGCGCCAGCGGCTCGGAGACGCCCGCGAGCTCGAACATGACCCTGCCGGGCTTGACCACGGCGACCCACCCTTCGGGCGAGCCCTTGCCGGAGCCCATGCGGGTCTCCG
>DASWFM010000094.1:0-3143 GCA_036394235.1 Solirubrobacteraceae bacterium
CGTGTTCCTCGACCACGTCGCGCGTCTCTCCGGCGGTGAGATCGCGATCCTCCGCCTGCTCCCGCACCTGCAGGGCGTCAACGCACACGTGATCCTCGCCGAGCAGGGACTGCTGGCTGAGCGGCTCACCCAGGCGGGCATCTCGGTGGAGGTGCTACCGCTCAGCGCGTCCACCCGCGACCTGCGCCGCGACGCCGTGCGCATCGGGCGCGGTTTGCCGTCGGCTGCGCTGCAGACGCTCGGCTACGCCGCGCGCCTCGCCGTCCGGCTGCGCCGGCTTCGCCCTGACATCGTGCACACCAACTCGCTGAAGTCCGGCATCTACGGTGGACTCGCTGCCAGGGCCGCCGGCGTGCCGCTGCTTTGGCACCTGCGTGACCGCCTCGCCCCGGACTACCTGCCTGCCCCCGCGGTCCGGATGATGCGCTTCGCGGTCGCCGGCCTCGCGGACGGCGTCGTCGCGAACTCCGTCTCCACGCTCGAAACGCTTCCACGCCGGGCCCGCGAACGGGGCCTCGTGATCCCCGACTCGGTCGAGGCCTCTCCCAGACCACCGGCGAGGAACCCGGATGCTGTGACGTTTGGGATGCTCGGCCGGATCGCGCCCTGGAAGGGACAGGATCTTTTCCTGCGCGCTTTCGCCGCCGCCTTCCCCGGCGGCCGCGAGCGTGCGGTTCTGGTCGGCGAGCCGTTGTTCGGCGAGCACGGCTACGAGCGCGACCTGCACAGCCTGGCGCGCGAGCTCGGAATCGAGGAGCGAGTCGAGTTCCGCGGCTTCCGCGAGGACGTGTGGAGCGAGCTGGCCTCGTTCGACGTGCTCGTGCACGCCTCCGTGATCCCCGAGCCGTTCGGCCAGGTCGTGGTCGAGGGCATGGCCGCAGGCCTCGCGGTGGTCGCAGCCCACGAGGGGGGCCCGGCGGACGTGATCGACGACGGCCGCACCGGCCGTCTGTTCAGAAGCCGCGATCAGGTCTCGCTGGCAGCCGCGATGCGAGCTCTGCGCGACGAGCCGGAGCTGCGCAGGCGCCTCGGCGAGGCTGCGCGCGGCACCGCCGGCGAGTATCACCCTGGCGTGCTCGGGGCGCGCCTGGAACGGGCTTACGAGGAGCTCCTCGCGCGCAGCTGAGGGGCTCAAGCATCGCGCGGCGCCCGCCGATAGGGCCGCGAGGCGCCTCTTGCCCCCTCTTCACAGGAGTTCTCCCATGCATCCGCCCGACAAGCTCCGCGGTCCCGTCTCTCTGCTCGTTCTGCTCGGCACCGTGACGCTCGCCCTCACCCTGCTCGCGCCGATCGCCTCAGGCGCGGCGGGCGAAGGCTCCCGGGCCGAACAGCGGGCTGTGCGAATCGAAGAACGGACCGCTCGCCA
This sequence comes from Solirubrobacteraceae bacterium, assembly GCA_036394235.1. Classification (GTDB taxonomy): domain Bacteria; phylum Actinomycetota; class Thermoleophilia; order Solirubrobacterales; family Solirubrobacteraceae; genus Palsa-744. The sequence goes on from DASWFM010000094.1 coordinate 1,367, forward strand.
CGCCCGCCGCCAGGCCGAAGCGCAGGCGCGCAGAGACGCCCGCGCCGAACGGCACCAGGCGCGCCACGATCGTGGCTGCAGCGTCACGATCGCGGTCAGCGCCCCGCGGGTGCTGGCCGGCGAAACCGTCACGATGTCCGGGAGGCTCAGCTGCCCGAACGCCGTGTCGGCCGGCGCCCGGCGCGTCACCGTCTACGAGCGCGAGGGTGGCACGGGCGCCCCCACCGCCGCTGTCGCCGAGCCCCTCACCCCGGCGGCCGACGGCTCCTTCTCGATGACCTCCGCCCCGCTCGAGGTGAACACCGTCTTCCAGGCGCGGCAAGGCCGTCATCGCGCCCGCGCCGCGGTCAAGGTCGCGCCGGCTGTGACCCTGAGCGTCGCGCCGGCGGCCTCACCGGCGTCGAGCGCCGTGGGCCGCCCGGGACGCAGAGCCAAGTCCTCGTTCACCGGCACCGTGACCCCCGCCTTTCCCGGTGCGCTCGTCGCGTTGCAGATCTCCTTCGCAGTGTCCGGCGAACGCTGGCGCCCGATCGCCTGGGGCCACGTCGGCGCCGATGGCACCTACACGATCGCCCACACCCTGAACGTCCCCGGACCGACGAGCGTGCGTGTGATCGTCCACGCCGGCCCCCATCACGCGTTGGCCGTCTCCGAATCCCTGTTCTTCGAAACACCGCAGCCTCAGGACCCGCAGCTGACGATCGCCAGCTCCGCCGACCCGCTCGAGGCCGGCCTGCCCGTGACTATCAGCGGGCTCGCCACGGCCGGTGCCGGGGTCGCCGTGAAGCTGCTCGGCCGCACCGGCGGCGGCGCATTCGCGCTGCTCGCAGAAGGCACGACCGACGCGACGGGAAGGTACTCGTTCACCCAGAGCCCTCTCCAGAACACGGTCTATCGCGTCACCGCCTCCGGCGCGAGCTCGACCAGCCTGTTCGAGGGCGTCGCCTTCGCGCTCGCCGCCGAAGCCTTTCCCGCGACCGCGAAGGCGGGTCAGGCGGTCACGTTCTCCGGGTCGGTGACGCCCGCGGCGCCCGGCCAGCAGCTATACCTCGAACAGCGCTCGCCCTCCGGGATCGGCTTTCACATGGTCGCCACCGGCACCGTGGCGACGGCGCCCCTGTACTCGATCGCTCACAGCTTCACGAAGCCCGGCACATACACGCTGCGAGTACGGGTTCCCGCGGGCGCCGGCCACGAGTCGACCGCGAGCGCTCCCTTCATCCTCACCGTCGAAGCCTGAGCAGCGGGCTACGCGGGCCTCGCGAGCCAGTTCACGACACTGCGCTCGACAGCGAATGCCTGGCGCGTGAACGGCCCCTCCCCGGTTACGGCGAAGACCTCGTAGCTGAACCCGGCGAGCAGATCCCATACGGCCTCAGGATGCGTTTCGTAGAGATTCGCCGCGGCGGCGACATGCTCGAAGACGATCAGCGGCCGCACTTCGGAGAGCACCGCGATGCCGCCCTGAAGCACACCCAACTCCGCACCCTCGACGTCGATCTTCACCACCGTCGGCGCCAGTTCGCGGACCTCGGCGTCGAGCGTCGAGACGGAGACCTCGATGAACTCCGGGTCGCCCTGATCGTCGCTGATCTCGGGGCTGCGCCGCAGTCCGCTCCAGCCATCGAGGGTGCGAAAGTGACAGAACTCCGCCACGCCCGGCTCCGCGCCAATCGCGACCTGACGGCAGTCCACACCGGGGAACTCGCGCGCCAGCTCTGCGGCGAGCGCTGGGATCGGCTCGAAGGCGACGTGGCGTGCGCCGGGGGCGACGCGC
>DASWFM010000095.1:0-6776 GCA_036394235.1 Solirubrobacteraceae bacterium
TTCCCGCTGTTCTCCTTCCAGGCCTCCGAGCTCGGCAAGGTGCTGCTGATCGTCGCGCTGTCCGCGCTGCTGGTCGACCGCGCACGCGAGCTGCGCAGCCGCGACACCACCGTGCGCCTGATGATCGCGGCGCTGGTGCCCGCGATCCTCGTGATCGTCCAGCCAGACCTCGGCTCGGGGCTGGTCTACATGGCGATCGCCTACATGCTGCTGTTCATCGCCGGCGCCCCGTGGCGGCATCTGGTGGCGCTCGCAGCGCTCGTCTGCGTGTCGGCGACGTTCGTCCTGGTCGCCGCGCCGGCGGCCGGCGTGCACCTGCTCAAGCCCTATCAGGTGCAGCGCCTGACGGCCTTCCTGAACCCCTCGGCCAACCCGAAAAAAGAAGGCTGGCAGCAGCTCGAGTCGAAGATCGCGATCGGCTCCGGGCAGAAGACGGGGCGCGGCCTCAACAGCGACCAGACCTCCAACGGTTTCGTGCCCGAGAGCCACACGGACTTCATCTTCGCCGCCGTCGGCGAGCGCTACGGGTTCCTCGGCGCGGGGCTCGTGCTGCTGCTCTACGGCTTGTTGATATCTCGTGCCCTACGGGTCCTTGTGATGGCCAAGGACCTGTTCGGCTCCCTGATTGCAGCGGGCGTAGCGGCTATGCTCATGTTCCAGGTCTTCGTCAACGTTGGGATGACCATTGGGATCATGCCGATCACCGGCGTCACGTTGCCGCTCTTGAGCTACGGCGGGTCGTCGGTCATCACGACGATGTTGGCGGTGGGCCTGTTGCAATCGATATACGTGCGGGCGCGTGCTTCGGCAGCGCTGAAGGGTCGCGTCCCGCGGTTTTAGGCATCAGCCGAAAGATGTTCTCCGAGCACACGCCATCGCACCCGCAGCCCGCCACGGGCGCGTGCGTGCCGACGGCGGTCGCGTCCACCACGACGCGCAAGATGCGCACAGGCGCCCTTCGCCGCGCCGCCACGAGGTGGGCCTCGAGCCTGCCCGGCGGCTGCCGCGCGATGCGGCGGCCTCGCACGTGCTCGGCGCATTCCAACACCGAAAGACTGGAACACATTGAAAAAGCAAGTGCTTGTCAGCGTCGACCGCGCGGAGACGCGCGTCGCGCTTCTGGAGGCCAGCGGCAGCCCGTCGGCCTCACGCCCCGCCGTGGCCGCGAAAGCCGCGGGGGGCAAGGCGGCCCCGGGCCGCACCGCCAAGGGCACCCCCGCCGGTGGCGCCCAGGCAGGTAAACGGGGAACCCGCCCGGAGCCCGGCTATCGCGTAGCCGAGCTCTACATCGAGCGCCGCGGCGGTCGTTCGATCGTCGGCAACATCTACAAGGGCAAGGTCGACAACGTCCTGCCCGGCCTCGAGGCGGCGTTCGTGGACATCGGCCTCGAGAAGAACGGCTTCCTGCACGTCGACGAGATCGTGCTGCCGGGCGTCGAGGCGCCGCGGCGGGGCCGGGGGAGCGGCGGGCGGAAGATCTCAGACCTTCTGAAACCGGGTCAGGAGATCGTCGTGCAGGTCGTCAAGGACCCGTTGAAGACGAAGGGCGCGCGACTCTCGATGGAGCTCACGATCGCGGGCCGCTACATGGTCTACGCGCCGACCGGCGAGGGCATCGGAGTCTCGCGGCGACTGGAGGACCGCGAGCGCGAAAGGCTGCGGCGCCAAACCGCCAAACTCGCGCTCGACGGCGGCGGCGTGATCATCCGCACCGCCGCGCACGGGGCCAAGCGCGAGGACTTCGAGCGCGAGCTGAAGTACCTCCACAAGCTCCACGAGGTGCTCGAGAAACGCGTCTCCGAGACGGTTGCCCCCGGGCTCGTCTTCCAGGAGGCGGACCTGTCGGTGCGCGTCGTGCGCGACATCTTCTCCGCCCACTTCGAGCGCGCGATCGTCGACGACGAGCAGCAGTACCACCGGCTCGTCTCGTTCTTCACGCGCACCGCTCCCGAGCTCGTGGAGCGCGTCGAGCTGTGGACCGACGAGCAGCCGCTGTTCGAGGCCTACGGGGTCGACAAAGCGATCGAGGGAGTGCTCTCCAGGCGCGTCGACCTGCCCAGCGGCGGCTACCTGATCATCGACTACGCCGAGGCGCTGACGGTGATCGACGTCAACTCGGGCAGCTTCATCGGGCGCGGCAAGGGGGCGGGCCTCGAGGACACGATCACCCGCACCAACCTCGAGGCGGCCGAGGAGGTCGTCAACCAGCTGCGGCTGCGTGACATCGGCGGCATCATCGTGATCGACTTCATCGACATGGCCCGGGCGCGCAACCGCGACGCGGTCATGAAGGTGCTGCGCAAGACGCTCGACGAGGACCGCACGAAGACCTTCACGGCCGAGATCTCCAAGCTCGGGCTGGTCGAGATGACGCGCCAGAACGTCACCGAGGGCGTTCGCGAGATCATGACCCGGGAGTGCCCGACCTGCGACGGCGAGGGCGTGATCCGCTCCGAGGAGACGATCGCGATCGAGTTCGAGCGCAAGCTGCGGGACGTCGCGGTCGAACATCCCGACTCCGACGCGTTCCTCGTGCAGATCAACCCCCGCGTCAGCACCCAGTTCACCGGCAACGGCTCGCGCGTCCTGCACGTTCTCGAGGCCGACACCGGAAAGTCGTTCCTGTTCGAGGGCTCCGAAGGGCTCGACCTCGATCATTTCGCGATCACCTTCATGGGTACCCGTGAGGAGGTCGAGGAGCGCGCTCTGCCGTTCCGTCAGGGCGACGAGGTGCTCGTCGAGATCGTGGAGCCCCACATGTACGACGTCGATGACGCGGTGGCCAAAATCGACGGATACATCATCTCCATCGCCGGAGCTGCGGCCCACGTCGGCGAGAAGCGCATGATCCGCATCGACCAGGTCGGACGCACCGCCGCCAGCGCATTGCTGCTCGACGGGGATGGCAATGTCGTGGCGGCGCCTGCTCGCGAGAGCGCCGAGAGCACAGGCAGCCGCACGCGGCGCGGCTCCGGCTCCGGCTCCGGCTCGGGCTCGGGCCGAGGAGGCCGCGGCCGTAGAGGACGCGCGCAGGCCGACAGCGAGGGCGAGGAGGCGCGCCGGGAAGCCGGGCTCGCCGGCCCGATCGAGGCGATCGAGGAAGAGCCCGAGCAGCCTTCCCCGAACGGCGACGCCGCCGCGCCGGGCGAGGCCGGCGAGGATGGCCTACAATCCAAGCCTCGGCGTCGTGGCCGCAGAGGCGGGCGACGCCGTTCGGCTGCCAAGGCCAAGGCCACCGAGTAGCGCCACCCCGTCCAGACCCGGAGATTCGAGAGCCAAAGCGCATGTACGCGATCGTCAAGACCGGCGGCAAGCAGTACCGCGTCGAGCGGGGCCAGACCCTGCTCGTCGAGCGGCTCGCCGCCGCGGAGGGCGCGGATGTCGCGCTGCAGCCGCTCTTCTACCGGTCGGACGAGCCGGTGCTCGACAAGGCCGCGCTCGAGCAGGTCAAGGTCACCGCGAAGGTGCTCGAGCACGTCCGCGGTGAGAAGCTCAGGGTCTTCAAGTTCAAGCCGAAGCGCGGATACAAGCGCCGCAACGGCCACCGCCAGGAGCTGACCCGGATCGAGGTCACCGAGATCACCTCGGGCAAAGCCAAAGCGCAGGCGGCGAAAGCCAAAGCCGCCGGCGAGGCGCCTGCCAAAGCCAAAGCCCCTGCCAAAGCCGCAGGCGAGCCCACCGCCAAAGCCAAAGCGCCCGCGAAAGACAGCGGCGAGGCACCCGTGAGAGCCACAAAAGCGAAGAAGGAGGCGGCCGCAGATGGCGCATAAGAAGGGACTCGGCTCGAGCCGCAACGGACGTGACTCCAACGCCCAGCGCCTGGGCGTCAAGACCTTTGCCGGCCAGGCCGTCACCGGTGGCGAGATCATCGTGCGCCAGCGCGGCACGCGCTTCAAGCCTGGGCCAGGCGTCGGCATCGGCAAGGACGACACGCTCTACGCGCGCGCCGCGGGCACGGTCGACTTCACGACCGGCCGCCGCGGACGGGTCGTCAGCGTGCTTCCCGCCGCCGAGTAGCGGGCCGGCAGGTGTGAGCCCGCGGCGCGCCGCCCGGCTGATTGCGCTGGGCCGCGTCGCGATCGGCGTGGCGGTTCTGGCCGCTCCCGAGGCGGTCATGTCCCGCTGGCTGGGCGAGGAGAACGCGCGCCGCGGCGGCGTCAAGGATCTCGGCCGCGGCCTCGCCGCGCGTGACATCGGCCTCGCGCTGGCGACGCTGCAGACGCTCGACGACCCCGTGATCGGACCGCGCGTGCAGGCGGCATGCGCGGTGGCCGACGGCGTCGACGCACTCGCGACGCTGATCGAGCGCCGCTCGCTTCCGAAGAGCGGCGTGATCGGCACCGTCGCCGTCGCAGGTGGCGCGGCCCTGGTCGGTTTCTACTGCGCGCACCGGCTGGCCCACGAGAGCTGATTTCGCTCGCGGCACCTGAAGCGTGCTCGGCGACAGGGAGCCTGCGCGCTGAGGGATCGCGCCGGCGCGGGCCTCTCAAGCGCGCGCGGCGAAGCTGCAGTTCATCCGCTTCACGCCGTGGATGAAGGCGCTGCGCAGCAGCTCGGGCTGATCCGCCTCGATGTCGGGGAGCACGCGCAGAAGCTCGCCGAAGATCGAGCGCAGCTGCGTGCGCGCGAGCGAGGCGCCGAGGCAGTAGTGCGGACCGCCGCCACCGAAGCCCACGTGGCGGTTGGGATCGCGGCTGATGTCGAACCGCCAAGGGTCCTCGAAGGCCCGCTCGTCGCGGTTGGCGGAGTGGTAGAAGAGCACAACCTTCTCGCCGGCCGCAAGGCGCTGGCCGTGCAGCTCGACCTCGCGGGTGGTCGTCCGCCGGAAGCTCAGCACCGGCGAGGCCCAGCGAATGAACTCCTCGACGGCGCTCGCGATTCTCCGCTCGGGCTCGCGCTGGAGCAGGGCGCGCTGGTCGGGATGCACGGTCAGGGCGCGCAGGGCGTGCGAGGTGGTGTGGCGGGTCGTGTCGTTGCCGGCGACGGAGAGGAGCACGAAGAAGGCGGCGATCTCGGCGTGCGTCAAGCGCTCGCCGTCGATCTCCGCGTGGACGAGCCCGCTCATCAGATCCTCGCCCGGGTGCTGCTCGCGGTAGCTCGCCAGCTCCGTCGCAAACCCGGTCAGCGTCCACAGCGCCTCACCGAGCACTTCGATCGGAGGTCGCTCCCCGAACGCATCAGGGTCGGAGGTCGTCACCAGCAGGTCGGCAGCGGCGACCACGCGCTCGCGGTCCGCCTCCGGCACGCCGATCATGTCTGAGATCGTGACCAGCGGCAGCCGCTTGGCTACGAGCTCCACGAAGTCGCCGCCGCCGGTTGGCGCGGCCGCCTCGACGATCGCCCGCGCGTTCGTGCGGATCCCGTCCTCGATCCGGGCTACCTGCCGCGGCGTGAAGGCCGAGGAGACCAGGCCGCGCAGCTTGCTGTGGCGCGGGGCGTCCATCGCCAGGAACGACATCGACGCCTCGAGGAACTCGGGGGGCGCATCCGCGAACTGGGTTCCCTGGCCTGAGCAGAAGCCCTCCGGGTCACGCGAGATCCGGCGCACGTCCTCGTAGCGCACGACCGCCCAATACGCCGGACGCTGCTCCTGATCGGGCAGGCCGAGGATGTCCTCCGGCGCCTCGTGTCGGGAGACCGGCTGCTCGCGGCGCAGCAACGCGAAATACAGGTCGCGGCGATCCGCCGGCTGGCCCCAGAAGTCCAGCGAGCCGAGATCCGCCTCGGGTGTCTGTGAGGTCTCCGTGACCGCCACGAGACGACTCTACTCCCGCTCGCCGCGTAGCGCGTCCCCGCTGCCGGGCTGGACGCCGCCGTCGGATCATCGCCCTCCTCAGCCCTGCTGCTGGGTCGGCCTGACGAGGATCTCGTTGACGTTCACGTGCGGCGGCTGTTCTAGTGCGAACATCACCGCGCGGGCGATGTCCTCGTCCTGCAGCGCGTCGGTGGGGCGGTTCTCGAAGAACGGCGTGTCGACCTGGCCGGGCTCGATCAGCGTCACGCGGATGCCGCTCCCGTGCAGATCCTGGCGGGCAGCCTCGCCCATCGCTGTGACGGCGTGCTTGGTGCAAGAGTAGATCGAGCCGGGCAGCACGCGCCGGCCGGCGACGCTCGAGGTCAGCAGCAGGTGACCCTGCGAAGCGCTCAGCGCCGGGATCGTCGCGCGCAGCGTCAGCGCCGCGCCATAGACGTTCGTGAGGATCATCTCTCGCCAGTGCTCGGGGGTGTCCTTGAGGAAGCCCCGCGGTCCGCCGAAGCCGGCGTTCGCGAACACGGCGTCGATCGCTTCAAAGGCGTCGAGGGCGCTGCGCACGGCGCGCTGCTGGTCATCCCAGTCGGTCACGTCGCACCGCACCGGCACCGCGAGCTCGGGGCCGCCCAGCTCCTCGGCGAGCTCCTCCAGGCGCTCAGCCGAGCGGGCCGCGAGCACGAGCCGCCATCCGGCGGCGCGCGCTGCACGCGCGGTCGCTGCGCCGATCCCGGAGGAGGCACCGGTGATCAGCAGGACAGGCTCGGTGACGTTGCTCGGCTCGGTGCTCATCGCGCTCCTCGGTGGGGATCTACGTTTCGTGCCTACCCTTATCACGCTTCTGACCCGCGCCGGCGCCGCGCGCGCGATCGGGCAAGATGGGTCGGATGCTCCACGATCGCGCGCGAATTCGAATCGAGGCCGGCGCGGGCGGCGACGGCTCCACGAGCTTCCGCCGCGAAGCGCACGTGCCGCGGGGCGGCCCCGACGGCGGCGACGGCGGCCGCGGAGGCGACGTCGTACTCGT
>DASWFM010000096.1:0-13501 GCA_036394235.1 Solirubrobacteraceae bacterium
CGAACCGATGCAGGCGCCGGCGCAAAGCGCGGGCATGTCCCCGACAGCGATGCAGAGCCTCAAGGAACTCGCCGATCTCCACGAACGTGGCGTTCTCACCGACGCTGAGTTCGAGCAGCAGAAGCAGGTCTACCTCGCCCAGGGGTGACCGGCGTGCATCCCGGCCCCCGCGGCGTTGTGAGCGGCTCCCGTGGCCGTGGGGGTGGCGCGCCGTTGCCGGGGATCGAACCGGATGATTCGTCGTAGGCTCTACGCCCTCGCGGCGGTAGCGCTCGTTGCGGCGGCGACGAGCCTCGCGGTCATCCTTGCGATCGACCGGTTCCCTCACGGCCTGACGGTGCTGGCATGTCTGGCGCTGGCTTCGGCGGCGGCTTGGTACGCCGTCACACGTCGCGGCGCTGTGCGGTGGGTTGGCGCGACCACCTCGGTGCTTCTCCTGATCGCTGCGATCACGGCCGTGATCGCAGAGGGGCGGCTGGTTTCAGACCTACTCATCGTCGCCGGCGTAGCGCTTGGGTTGGCCGCCGCCGCCGCCGCGTTCCGGGTTCACGTGCAACTGCCGAGCGCGGAGCGCCCGACGCACCCGGTGCTCTTCTACAACCCGAAGTCTGGAGGGGGCAAGGCGGAGCGACTGCACCTCGCGGACGAGGCGAGCATCCGGGGTTTCGAGCCTGTCGAGCTCAAACGCGGCGACGACCTCGAGCAGCTCGTTCATGCGGCGGTCGAGCGCGGGGCGGATGCGCTGGCGATGGCGGGCGGGGACGGCTCGCAAGCGATCGTCGCCAAGGTCGCCTCGCAGCTCGATCTGCCCTACGCCTGCATCCCGGCGGGCACACGCAATCACTTCGCCCTCGATCTGGGGGTTGACCGCGACGACGTGGTCGGCGCTCTGGATGCGTTCGTAGACGGCGGCGAGCGCCACGTCGACCTCGCCGAGGTCAACGGCCGGGTGTTCGTCAACAACGTCTCGCTCGGCCTGTACGCGGAGGCGGTCCAGCGTCCCGAGTATCGCGACGCCAAGCTCCGAACGATGCTCGCCGCAGCGCCGGACGCCCTACGCCCGGACGCCGGCACGCTCGACCTCCGCTGCGTCGGCCACGACGGCGCTGAGGAAGGTGCAGCGATCCTGATCTCCAACAACAGCTACCGGCTCGGACGCCCGCTCGGCTCTGGAACGCGCCCGCGGCTCGACGCCGGCATGCTCGGCGTCGCGGTGCTCAAACCGTCGACTGCGGCCGCCAGGCGTCACCGAACCCGCGCCGTCGCCCGCTGGGCCGAGCCCACGCTCGAGATCGAAGCGATCAGACCGGTGCCCGCAGGGATCGACGGCGAGGCTACGACGCTCGAACCGCCGTTGTCCTTCCGGACACTCCCGGGGAGCCTGCGCGTGCGGATCGCCCACGACCACCCCGGGGCCTCGCCTTCGGCGCTCGAGCCCGATACGCCGTGGCGCACCCTCGCTGCGCTGCTCCGCTTCGCCTTCGTGGGAAAGATGACCCACGCGGCGGGTTAGAACGGCTGGCACCCCTCAGAGGCGTGTGGCAGCTGCCGCTCCCGGCTCGCCGGCCTCCGCGCCGGCCGGCGTCGCCTGCTCGGAGCCGTCGGCGGTGGCTGCCTTCGTTTGCTCCGAGGGTTCGCCCGGCAGGAACATTGCGACTGCCAGTCCGGCGAGCGCGACCCCTGCGAGCACGATCATCGCGGCTGCGTATCCGTGCGTGCCGGCCGCGACGTCTGAGACGATGATCGTGCCGACGATCGCAGTGCCGAGCGAGGAGCCGAGGTTCGAGACGGCACGCGAGAGACCGGAGATTTCGCCCTGCTGCTCTTCGGGGAAGCTCGATTGCACGATGTTGACCGAGGGCGTGAGCATCGTGCCGACCCCCAGCCCGAGGAGCAGCAGTCCGGGAACGAAGGCCACGACGTTCGACGAGCCGTGTACGAGTCCCAGGAGCAGACCTATGCCGGCGATCGCGCCGACGAAGCCTGCACGTATCAACGTCCGCTGCTCGTGCCTCTTGGCGAGACGCTCGGCGGCCAGCGAGGAGACGAGGATCCCGACGGTCGCTGCCGTGAAGATCACGCCGGTTTTGATCGCGTTGTAGCCGCGTACGACCTGAAGGAACACCGAGATCACGAAAGAGCTGCCCATCAGGAGCAGCCACTGCAGGTTCTGGGTGATCAGCCCGAGGTTGGACCGTCGGTCCTTGAACAGGGCAAGAGAGAGCAGCGGCTCCCCCCCGGCTCGTTCGATTGCACGTACATGTATGAAGAACCACAGCAGGAAGCCCGCGCCCAGCGCCAGGAAGAGGACCATCAGTTCGGTGTTTTCGCCAGCCTGCAGGATGCCGAGCACGAGTGCGAGCATGCCGATCGCCGAAAGGACCGCGCCCGCGACGTCGAACCGTCGCGTCGGGTCGGGGGCGACCGGGTCGACGATTGAGCGGCTCATGAACGCGATCATCGCCACGACCGCAGCCTGCAGCAGAAACGAGGCGCGCCAGCTGACCGCGGTGGTGATCACGCCGCCGATCAGCGGCCCGGCCGCGGCCCCGATCCCACCCATGCCGCTGATCAGCCCGAACGCCCGCGCACGGGACGGGAGGTCGCTGAACAACATCGTCGCGAGGATGTAGATCGGCGGGATCATCAACGCCGAGCCGACTCCCTCGAGACCCGAGTAGCCGAGGATCAGGACCCCCAGCCCGGGCGCGAGCGCGCTGAGCAGAGCGCCTGTACCGTAGACACCCAGACCCATGATGAAGCAGCGCTTGCGCCCCAGGCGGTCCGTGAGCTTGCTGCCGGGAATCATCAGCGCGGCCATGCACAGCAAGAACAGCGTGATCGCCGTCTGGACGCCCTCGACGGTCGTCCCGAGGTCCTTGCTGATACTCGTTATCGCCACGTTCATGTTCGAGCCGGCGAAGCTTGCGATGAACTGAGCGAGGGCCAGCGGCACGAGCATCCGTCGTCGGGACGCCGCCGAGCTCGACGCGAGCGCTCCTCCGTTCCGTGCAGCCGGCGGCGCGGTCACGCGGCGATTCGCGCAGGGGCCGACTCTGCGGCCGATATCGCCATCACGGCGCCGATCAGGGTGAGGTGGCTGAAGGCCTGCGGGAAGTTCCCGACCTGCCGCTGCCTGGCGACGTCGTACTCCTCGGCCAGTAGGCCGAGGTCGTTGCGCAGAGCGAGCAGTCGATCGAACAACGCCCGCGCCTCATCTGTCCTGCCGTTCTGGGCGAGAGCGCTCACGAGCCAGAACGAGCACGCCAGAAACTGGCCCTCGTCGCCGGAGAGTCCATCGTCGGTCTGCGCCGTGGAGTAACGCGACACGAACCCATCGCGACCCAGCTCCTTCGAGATCGCGTCGATCGTCCCCGTCACCCGCTCGTCGCTGCCGGGCAGGAAACCGACCAGCGGGATGTTGAGGAGGCTCGCGTCGAGCGCTGCGGATCCGTAGTACTGGGTGAATGTACGGCGCGCGCGGTCATAGCCTCGGGTGCACACCTCCTCATGGATCGAGTCGCGCGTCTTACGCCAGCGCTTGAGCGGTGCGTCGAGGTCGAACTGCTCAGCGAGGCGCACCGCCCGGTCAAAGACCACCCAGGCCATCACCTTCGAGTATGTGTAGTGGCGTCGCGGACCTCGCGACTCCCAGATTCCGTCATCCGGCTCGCGCCAGACGGTCTCGACGTGTTCGACGACCGTCCGCCAACGCGGCCAGTTTCGGGCCTCGATGCGCTGCTCGGCCTCGACCCCCAGGTAGCCGACGCCGAGCACCTCGCCGTAGACGTCGAGCTGGAACTGCTCGGAGGCCGCGTTGCCGACACGTACGGGCGTCGACCCCTCATATCCGGGCAGGTCGGGCAGCTCGAACTCCGACAAGCGCCGCTCGCCGCCGATTCCGTACATGATCTGAATGCTCCGCGGATCTCCAGTCCCGACGCGCAGGAGGAAGTCGCGGAACGCCAGCGCCTCTTCGAGGTACCCTGCGGCGATCAGCGCCTGCAACGCGAGCACCGAGTCACGCAGCCAGCAGTACCGGTAATCCCAGTTTCGCCCACCGCCGAGATCCTCCGGCAGCGAAGTGGTGGGAGCGGCGACCACGCCGCCGGTGACCTCGGAGGTCATCGCCTTCAACACCACCAAGGAGGCCAACACCTCGTCTCGGTAGGGCCCTTGGTAGGCACACCGACCGGTCCATTCCCGCCACCACGCCTCGGTGCGAGCAAGCGCGGAGTCGGCGTCCTCAACCGGTGGCGCCTCCTCGTAGGAGAGGTGCCAGGTGAGGACGAACCGCTCTCGGCCTCCGGCACTCAGCGCGAACTCGGACACCGCCGTTCCGTCTTGCACGCTCAACGGCAGCTGCGTAGTGAGACGGAACGCGTCTGGTCCTGCGGTCAGAGCGAGCCCGTCTGCAGCCGCTTCCATCCACGGCGTGATCGAGCCATAGTCAGGACGCAGCACGAGCTCCATGCGCATGGGCACCGTGCCCCTGAGCCCTTCGACGATCCGCATCAGGCGCGGTGGCCCATCGCCTCGTCTGGGCATGAAGTCGATCACGCGCACGGCGCCGTCGCTCGTCTCGAAGTCCGTCTCGAGCACGAGCGTGCCGTCGCGATAACGACGCGAACCCGCGATGCCGGCGTCCGCAGGGGCGAGCAGCCACCTTCCGTGCGAGGCGTCTCCCAGCAGCGCCGAGAAGCATGAAGGTGAGTCGAACCGCGGCAGACAGAGCCAGTCGACCGCGCCGTCGCGCCCCACGAGTGCAGCGGTGTTCATGTCGCCGATCAAGCCGTAGTCCTCGAGGCGCATCGTGTCCTCCTCCTTTGACCTGGTCGCTGCACCGTACGTGCGGCGATGTCGAGGACCATCACCCAAACCGGATGAGCCCCACCTCGCGCCTGCTTGGCGTGGTGACCGAACCTGCCCCGATGCCGGCCCCCCGCACTGGGATGTCGACCTCTCGCGTGGACTGGTGCGCACAACCTTGTCGAACCCCGCGTCAGGAGCGAGCCTCCTTGAATGCCCGTCTCACTCTCAGGCAAAACCGACGAGGGCACGGGTCCCGACCGGACAGACCGAGCTGGACGTGCGGCGGCCGAGCCTGCGAAATGGTGGTCTTGGAGAAGCGGCTCCGGCCGTCGCTACACGATCGGCGTCGAGGAGGAGGTGATGCTGCTCGAGCGCTCAACTCACTCGCTCGTGCACTCGAGTGAGACCGTCTTGGCTCAACTTTCCGGCGCACTCGACGGGCACGCTTCGCCGGAGACGCACGCCTCGGTCATCGAGCTGGTGACAGGTGTCCACATCGACATCGGCAGCGCCGTCGCGGAGCTCTCAGCCCTACGTGCCCGCATTGCCCACGAGCTCCGCGCGATGGGAATGGAACCTGCGTCGGCGGGGACCTACCCGCTCGCCTCATCAGCCGAGCCGCGAGTCTTCGCGTCACCGCGTTATCGAGCGATCGAGCGCTCGATGCGATCGCTCGTCCACCGAGAGCCGACGATGGCACTCCACGTTCACGTCGGCGTCCCGGACGCCGAGGACGCTATCCGGGTAATGAACCGCCTTCGCGGCAATCTCCCGATCCTCCTCGCGCTGTCCGCGAACTCGCCCTATTGCAACGGCCGCGACAGCGGCTTCGCGTCTTTGCGCACGCTGATCTTCCAGGGTTTTCCCCGCACGGGCCCACCGAGGCTGTTCGCCGACTACGCCGACTACGTGGGGACGGTCGATCCGCTCATCGCCTCCGGGGCGATCGTCGATCCAAGCTATCTGTGGTGGGACGTGCGCCTGCAGCCGGCTTTGGGCACGGTCGAGGTTCGGGCCATGGATGTTCAAGCCAGCGTTCTCGACACGGCGCCGCTGGTCGCGCTGATCCAGTGCCTCGCGCGCCTCGAGCTCGAGGGTGCGGCCCCGCCGTGCGACATTCAGCCGGAACTGCTCGCCGAGAACAGGTTCCTGGCTGCGCGTGACGGCCTCGACGCGCGACTGATAGACCCGTTCGCGCAGCGTCTCGTCCCTGTACGGGCGCTGATCGACGACCTGCTCGTGAGCTGCACCCCTCACGCCGTGGAGTTGAACTGCTTCCCCGAGCTCGACGGGGTCTCCGAGCTGGCGATCGTCAACGGGGCCGACCAGCAGCGCACCTGGGCCCGCGACGTTGGGCCGGCCGAGATGGTGGGTGAGTTGGCGAAGCGCTTCGACAGACCCGTGACGATGACCGGCCCGGTCAGGGCGGCAAGACGCTGGCATTCCGTCGCGACGCCATGAGGAACATGGTCGCGGCGGCTCTAGAGGCGACTGAAAGGAGCGATCGATGTGCCGCTGGCTCGCATACACCGGTTCACCTGTACTGATTCGGGAGGCGCTGTACACCCCACAACACTCGCTCATCGACCAGAGCCTCCACTCGCGACTTGGCGCGGAGACAACGAACGGCGACGGCTTCGGCCTCGGCTGGTACGACGAGTCACCGACTCCGGGAGTCTTCCGCAGCGTCGAGCCCGCATGGAACGACCAGAACCTGCACGAGCTCGCCGCCCATGTGCGCTCGCGTCTTTTCTGCGCACACGTCCGCGCCGCGATCGGATCCGCCGTTCAGCAGACCAACTGTCACCCCTTTCGACACGACCGCTGGCTGTGGATGCACAATGGCTTCATCAACGGCTTTCCGATCCTCAAGCGCGAGCTGGCGCTGGCGATCGATGCCACGCTCTATCCCGAGATCGCTGGGCAGACCGACAGCGAGATGCTGTTCTTCCTGGCGTTGACGTTCGGGCTGGAGAGCGACCCGATCGAAGCCGTCGGGCGAGCGCTCGGCCACGTCGAGGAGCTCGCGCGCCGGCGCGGCGTCAACCACCCGTTCCAGGGCACGATCGCGACGAGCGACGGCTCGCGCATCTGGGTCTTCCGCTATTCGAGCGAAGGCAACTCACGGTCCCTGTTCTTCTCGCGCGACGTGCGTACCCTGCGATACCTCTATCCCGAACGCCAGATCCTGCAGGAACTCTCCGACGACGCCCGCCTCGTGGTCTCTGAGCCGATCGGCGACCTGCCCGGCGCGTGGACGGCGGTGCCCGAGGCCAGCTGCGGCGTGATCGGGGAGGGCCGGGATGAGCTCTTGCCGTTTGTCGTGAAGGCGCCGGCCACCGTCTTCTCAATGGCCGCGATGGAGACCGGTGCACCGCTGAGGCCCGTCGGCGGATGACGACACAGGTGTCGAGAGACTCGCGCGAAGGGCTGCACGCCGACCAGCAATTTTCCGCAAGGGCCTTGCCATCCGCGGTGGGCGCCGGCCCGCGCGAAGGCCCAACGCCTGGAGATGGTGGGCCGCTGGCTGAGATGGCCCTGATCGACCGTGCGATCTATGCCGCGGTCGCAGCGACCTCGTCGCCGCGGCTCGATCGTCCGATGCGGCAGCTGTCCAGCGCGGCCAACTACTCGCGGCTTTGGCTAGCGGCGAGCGCTGTCCTCGCCCTCGCCGGCGGACGCCGAGGGCGTCGCGCCGCGAGCTCCGGCCTCACCGCGGCGATGGCGTCGGCTGTGGTCGTGAACGTCGGCATCAAACCGTTTCTTCACCGCGGTCGTCCGGACCGCACCGCCGCCGGTGTCCCGGGCGCCAGAAGGGTCCGGATGCCGGCGTCCCGGTCGTTCCCCTCCGGTCACGCAGCCACGGCCGTCGCGTTCGCATCGGGTGCCGGCCGGGTGATGCCCGTGATGAGCGCGCCCCTGCATACCGCGGCGGCGCTCGTCGCATACTCGCGGGTGCACGTGGGCGTGCACTACCCGGGCGACGCCCTCGCCGGCGCGGTGCTCGGCGCCGTGGTGGCGGACATCACGGCCAGCGCCCTCGCGAAGCTCCGATGCGACGACGAATAGGCGGCCCCGCGGGTGCGAGGCGGCCGATCGTGCAGACCCACGAGCGGCGTTGCCGATCGCAATTCCTCAGTGCGTGCATATCCGCGCGGTGTGGTGGACGCACCCGCACCATCTGCAGGCGCACGCTCTTGCTCGAACCGTGACCTACCGCGATGCTGCTAGCCGACACCCGAACCGAAAGAGGCGAGAAGATCCACACCCCGAACCTAGTCCCGGCGGTGGCGCCAAGTGTCCCGGAGGCCTCGCCACATCCGACTGCGCAGAGCGTGCCGAGGCGGCGCGTGCGGGCCAAGGTCAGGCCGAAGCAACCGCTCGCGGGCGTGAGCGACATCGCTCGCCTGCTCGCCGACCCCACCCTGCCCAAGCTCGGCCGATCTTTCGTCAGTCGCCCGCGGCTCGTGCGGCGCCTCGAGGACGAGGTCGAGGCCTCAACCGCGATCGTCAGCGCCCCCGCCGGTTATGGCAAGACGAGCCTGCTCGCAGAGTGGGCGCGGCGTGACGCGCGGCCGTGCGCTTGGGTCGTGCTCGAGGCTCGGCACGATGATCCGACGGAGCTGGCGCGAGCCCTGATCTCCGCACTGGCACCGCTCGACGTCATGGATCCTGCTCTCGAGAGCCGGCATCGTGACGTCGTCGGCGCAGGACGAGATCGCCCGCAAGATGACGTCCTGTCGCACGTCACGAGGCTCGTCGCCTCGATCGGCGCGCGCGGTCGACACGGGATCCTCGTGCTCGACGAGGCCGACGCGCTCAAGAGCCGCGCGGCGCTGCGGATCCTCTCGGCTGTGGCGCTGACGATGCCGGCCGGCTCCAAACTTGCCCTCGCGTCGCGAGTTGCGCTTCCGCTCGGCGTCGCGCGTCTGCGAGCGCGGCAGGGGCTGCTCGAGCTCGGGCCGCGAGACCTCGCCATGACGACAGATGAAGCGCGTCGCTTGCTGGGGGCGGCCGGCGCGAACTTCGATCGCCGGGGCGTCGACGAGCTCCTCGCTCGGACCGAGGGATGGCCTGCCCTGCTGTCCCTGGCCGGGCGCGCCCCGCGAGCCGATCCTGCTCGCGCGAACGGGATCGACAGGCCGCGGGTTGCGGACCGGGGACTGGCCGGATACATCAAAGACGAGGTGCTCAACGCGCTGCCGGCGAGCCGCCGCCGCTTTCTCCAGGACTGCTCGATTCTCGACGAGCTCTCAGTCGAGCTTTGCGACGCTCTGCTCGACGTTTCGGACGCGGCGGCAGCGCTGGAGCTCGGTTGGAGCGACTCGATCCTTGTTCCGCTCGACGCAAGCGGGACGAGGCATCGCTGCCATCCCCTCGTTCGCGATGTTCTCCGGCAAGAGCTAGCGCTGCGCGGCTCCGACCAGCTCGGCGCACTTCACCGGCGCGCGAGCCGCGCGTTCGAGCAGCGCGGTGACGCGGCCAGAGCGATACATCACGCCGTCGAGGCGCACGACGCCGGGCGCGTCGGCCGGCTGCTCTGGCGGCACTCGCCGGACTTCCTGCTGCGCGGTCGTGAGGCATGGGTCCAGCAATGGCTGCGCAGCTTCCCGGACGAGCAGATCGCGGCGTCGCCGTACCTGTCCCTCTGCGCTGGGTTCAGCTACCTCGACGTTGCCGACCGTGCCGCGGCCGAGCGATGGGTGCGCGCCGCCGCGAGCGCCGTCGACCTCGCGCCGCCGGGTGATCGCGACTCGCTGCGAGGCGGCATCGAGCTGATCTCCGGTTTGTCGACCCGCAGCGGGCTCGATGAGCTTGGCCGCGCCGCTGCGGCAGCGGACGCTTTGCTCGCGACGGACAGCCCATGGCGCTCCCTTTGCCACCTTGTGCAAGGCGTCACGGAGCACTTGGTGGGCGAGCGACCGGCTGCTCGAACGCACCTCGAGCAGGGCATCCGGTTGAGCGCGACGCTGGCGCCGGCCGTCGGGTGTGCCTGCGCGGCGCAGCTTGCGATCCTGGACGCCGAGGACGGCGAGGTAAGGCGAGCTGCCGAGTACGTGGATCAGGCGGTGCAGCAGCTCGCCGCCCTCGGGCTGGCCCGCCAACCGCTCGCGGCTCTTGTCTTTGCCGTCGCGGCCTGGATCGACGGACGCCAGTGCCGGCCAGAGGACGCGAAGCGCAACCTCGCGGGATCGACTCGGGCGCTAGCGACGTCCGGGGCACTGACGACCTGGTATGAGGTCGAGACGCGGATCCTCATGGCGCGCGCATCGATTCAGCTCGCCAACGTGGGTCGCGCTCGCGAGCTGCTGTCGCAGGCATCGCGCTCGCTGCGCGGCCTGCCCGACGTGCGGGTGTTCCATACCTGGCTGGATGATGCCTGGGCGGATCTCGACAACCTCAGCGCGTCGGCGCTCGCGGGCCCCGGCTCGCTGACCATGGCCGAGCTGCGCATACTGAGGTTTCTGCCGACCCATCTCTCCTTCCGGGAGATCGGCGACCGCCTTCACGTGTCGACGAACACGGTGAAGAGCCAGGCACACGCCGTCTACGGGAAGCTCGAGGCTGAATCTCGCTCCGAGGCGGTCGCAAGCGCGGCGGAGCTGGGCTTGGTGGAAGCAGCGGTCGTTTGAGTGGACGCCTCGGTCGTTCGGCAGCGGTGTCGCGCCCGCCCCGGCGCGGACTGAATCCGCAGCAGTCGTTGCCGTCCCGGCCGGCGCACATGACCCCGCTCCTCCGTGTACCGGGCCCACGCGCCGGGGCCCCCGCACACGACCCATCCTACGGAGGTCAGTGCACAGGCCGGGTCTAGAGCCGGGCCGCGCGCGCAGCAGACTAGGCCGTGGCGTCTGCCAGGCTCCGCCCGTGGAGGGCATCCTGGAGCTGCTGTTCCTGCGCGCCGGAGAGAGAGAACCTGAGGGCCGTTCCGCCGAACTTGCTGAGCGCGGCGACAGCCTTCTCGGGCGTCGCTTTCTCCACCATGAGAAACAACGCTGAGGTCCCGGGATTCGCCATGTCACGCACCTGCTGTTGGAACTCCTTGTTGACGCCGTTCTTCTCGATCTCGTCAAGCAGCGCTCCGAGTCCCGCCCCGACCGCCATGCCGAAAACGGGCACGAAGAACAGGAGCCCGAACAGCAGGCCCCAGAACATGCCCCAGCTCGCGCCGGCACCGACGGGATGGTGACTGGTCTGCACGTGATACTCGCCCTGCTGGTCGCGGCGGATCACTGCCACTGCGTCAGGCTCGACGATGAGATCGCGGCTTAGGCGCGCGGTTTCCTCTGCCGCGGCGGAGGCGGTGGCCTCATCGTCGTAGCCGATGGCAATCAGGGTTGCCATACGTTCTCCTCGGTCGTCAGTCCTGAGCCAGCAACGGCATTGGCCGGGCGGCTTCGATTCGACGCTACGCGGGACATGGGGAGGACTCATCGGCCGAATCGGGTGATCGCCCTCGAGCACACCCGGGTTGGACCCGGCGGTCCGTCCCGCGCGTGGACGCACGACTGGCGCATACCGAGCATGTGGAATCGTGGATGCGTAGTTTTGCTACCGTTTGCTCAGCATCCGACCCTGAGGGGGGAGGACGCGAGCCAGCGGGGGTGCGCATCCAGCGCTCGCGTTGGTCGGCCTCATCGCGCTACGGAAGGCTGCGCAGCAACGCCTCGGACGGCGAAGTCGGCGCGAGGAAGTTCGATGTTGATACCGAGCAGTCTGAACCGCGAGGCGGCGCCGCCATCTCGGCGTCGTGCGCGATGACTCGGGTCGCGGCGGCACTCCTAGGCGACGGCGGCCGCGCCGAAGACCTACCGAACAAGAGCTGGCTGGTCGCGGTCGGCGTGCTCGGTACAGCTGCCGCCGCGTGGGTTGGCTACCGGACGGGCGTCAATCCCAGCGCGGGGCCGCATCACGTTGCCGTCCCGCTGAGGCTCGCCATCATCGGCGCGCTGATCGCGGGTGGTCTGTGGGCATATGCGCGGCGCGTCCAGCGGCGGATGGGCGTGCTGCTTCTGCTGGCGGGCATCTACTCGTGTGTTTGGCTTTTGAACGGCACGGGCGACGCACTGCCTTTCAGCCTCGGCGTCCTTGCGTCGGGGCTCGCCCCAGGGATCTTCTGCTACCTGATTCTGGCCCACCCCGTTGGCCGCATCGAGTCGCGAGGCGCGCGACGGTTCATAGTCGCCGGTACGGCTTTCATGTTCGTGGTGTGGTCGGTGGCCGACATCGCCGACGCACAGCCGGTTGTCTCGACGCCATTGTTGTCCTGCGCTCCGCACTGCCCGCACAACACTTTCTACCTGGGGTTGCCGGTGAGTCGCCACCTGCTCAACCCTCTCCTGTGGGTTGACTGGCTCGTGATCGTCGGCGGCACCGCCGTCTTGGTCATTCGGCGCGCGCATCGATCATCCGCACCACTGCGTCGCCTCCTCTCGCCGATGGTCACGGTCGCGATCGCCGAGGCCATCTTCATCCTCGGGTTCGCGCTCAGCACCTTCGCCGGCCTCTCATCGGCAAGGGCATTCGGGACGGCTTACGTCGCGACCTCCGTCGCGATACCCGTCGCGATCTTCATCGGACTTGCAGACGAGCGGCTCTTCATGGGACGGGCGCTCGCGCAGTTCGTGACCGCGCTCGGCAAGGGGAGTGACACGAACGCCGAAACACTCATGTCCCGCGTACTGCGGGACCCGTCGTTGCGGATCTCCTACAAGCGCGCGAAGGCGAGCGGCTATGTGAACGCTGAGGGGACCGCGGTTGCGACGCCCGCCGAGAGCCCCGGACGCAGCATCACCTCGATCCCGGACGACGTCCGGCCTTTGGCGGTCGTCAGCTTCGATGCGCAACTCGCCGACCAGGAGCGGTTCATACAAGCGGCCGGGGAGTCAGCCCTGCTGTGGATCGAAAAGGAGCGGCTGACAGCCGATCTCACCGCCTCGCTGCGAGAGCTGGAAGCGTCACGCCGGCGCATAGCCGAGGCCACCGATCACGAGAGACGGCGGATCGAGCGGGACCTGCACGACGGTGCGCAACAGCGCCTCGTCGGTATCGCCGTGACGCTTGCCCTGGCCCTCGACGCCCTGGACGACGACACCGGCGAGTGCCGGGCGATGCTCAACAAGCTGGGTGGGGAGCTCACTGAAACGCTGCTCGAGCTTCGCTCGCTGGCGTCCGGCGTGTTCCCTCCAACCCTGATGGAACATGGACTGGTCGAGGCGCTCACATCGGCGCTGCGCCAAGTCCGTTCCCCCGTGGAGTTCCAGGCGGAGCGCATCGGTGCCTACCCGATGGAGGTCGAGACGGCCGTGTACTTCACTTGCATGGAGGCCCTGCAGAACCTCAGCAAGCACGCCGGGGGTGATCCGGGGGCGGTGCTGCGCATCTGGCAGAACGGCAGTCATTTGACCTTCGAGCTGCGCGACTGTGGCGACGGCTTCGATCCTGCGACGGCACGTTCGGGAAGTGGGTTGCAGAACATGCGCGACCGACTCGAGGCAGTGGGCGGCCAACTCACTGTCGAGTCGACGCTGGGTACAGGGACGATCGTCCGAGGTCAAGTTCCGGCCGGGCCTGAGCCGCGCGCTCGGGTCACCCGGAGTGACGATCGGAGCGCCGCTCCGTCGGGGCTCCCCGCGGGAGCGGCGAAGCGGGAGCGGTGGACGCGATGATCCTGTCCCGGCCGGCCCCTCGC
>DASWFM010000097.1:0-3437 GCA_036394235.1 Solirubrobacteraceae bacterium
GCCGATGCGGGGCGCCTCGACGTGGACCTCTCCGAGGACGAGATCGCCCGGCGAGTCGCGGCATACCGGCAGCCGCCGCGGGCCGATCAGCATGTCGACGTGGCGATCCAGAAGTACGCGAAGCTCGTGGGCAGCGCCGCCGGGGGCGCCGTCACGCGCTGAGCGGCAGCGACTACTCGCCGAGGAAGTCGCGGAGCAGCGCGTTGAATAGCGCGGGCTGCTCGAGCATGGCCATGTGGCCGGTGTCCTCGTAGATCACCTTGCGGGCCCCGGGGATGGCCTCCGCGAAGCGGGCCGCGTCGGCGACGGTTATCAGCCGGTCCTTGGTGCCCCATACGACGAGCGTCGGGCAGGAGATCAGCGGCAGGCGCGGGCGCAGATCGAAATCGAGGATCGCCTCGAGTGCCGAGAGGAAGCCGTCGGTGCCGGCGCCGCGCAGCTGCTCGGCGGCGAGGGGAGGAGGCAGCCGGCTGGGATGTGCGACCACCCCCGCCAGCACGAGATCGCGCGACCGCGGCCTCGTCGCGAGGGCGTCGGCGTGCGAGGCTGTCCAGGCGGCGCCGAGCGCGAGAACCTGCTGCAGGCGGGTTATCGCCGGCATCACGCGTGTCGTGAGCCGGTTCCGGTAGGTGGAGATGCCCGCGGGGGAGACGAGCACGAGACGCTCGACACGGTCCGGGAAGGAGGCGGCGAGCTCGGCGGCGATCAGGCCGCCCATCGAGTTGCCGATCACGGTCGGGCGCTCGATGCCGAGTTGGGCGAGGAGCGTCTCGAGCAGCTCGGCATAGCCGTGCATCGACACTTCGCCGGCCTCGCCGGGAGAGTGTCCGAAGCCGGGCAGGTCGAGCGCGATCACGCGGTGATCGGGGGCGAAGACCGCGAGCTGCTCGAGCCAGTTGGGCCAGCAGCCGGAGAGGCCGTGGACGAACACCAGCGGCGGGCCGGAGCCGAGCTGGATCGTGTTGACAGGACGTCCCTCGACGATCTCCCAGCGCTGGTGGGGGCGCCAGTCGACCGAGCGCCAGTCCGCCTCGCCCGCGGTCGGTGCGAGGGGCGGTCGATCCTCGAGCGCCGCCGCCTCGGATCCCTGGGAATCTCCGACCATCGCGCTGAATCTACCCGAGACGGGAATAATGGGAACGTGTCGGTAATTGCCAGGGATGGCGCGGAGACGACGTTGGCCCCTGCGGGCAGGCGCGTGGCGGCGTGCGGCGAATCCCCACAGGACATGTCAACCGCACCCGGTCAAGAGGCGACGGATGTCCTACCCGAGGCCTGGGCACGGGCGCTCGCGCTGCTCGAAGCGGAGCTCCTCAGACGTGACGCGGCTGCGCGGACCCGCCGCGCCTACAGGATCGACACGGAGGCCTTCGCGAGATGGGCCGCCGGATTCGAGTTGGCACCGGCGAGCCTGACGCCACGCGACGTTCGCAGGTGGGTCGCGAAGCTCAGCACGGAGGGCGCCGCGCCGAGCACCTCCGCGCGCAAGCTCGCTGCGGTGAGGGCGCTGTTCGACAGCCAGCGCCGTCACGGCCTGATCGAGCAGAACCCGGCGGAGCTCGTATCCACGCCGCGGCGCTCCAGCCGGCTGCCGACGGTGTTGAGCGCGAGGGAGGCGGGCCGGCTGCTCGATGCGATCCCGGCGAGCGGCCCGTTGGAGCTGCGCGACCGGGCGATCTTCGAGCTTGCCTACTCCTCGGGCCTGCGCGCCGAGGAGCTGGTCTCGATCGAGCTGTCCGACATCGACCATGACGGCGAGCAGGTGAGGGTCGAAGGCAAGGGGCGTAAGACCCGCTTCGTGCCGGTCGGAGAGCCGGCGATGGCCGCGCTTCGCGACTACCTCGAGCGGGCCCGCCCGGAGCTCGCGCGCCAGGCGCCGCCCGCGAGCGCCTGCTGGTCGCTGTTCCTGAGCCGCAGCGGCCGGCGCCTCGGTACCAGCGACATCCGCCGGAGACTGCGGCTGTGGACCCGACGGGCGGGCACGGCAGGCGAGGCAACTCCCCATTCACTGCGCCACAGCTTCGCCACGCACCTGCTCGACGGCGGCGCCGATCTGAGGGCGATCCAGGAGATGCTGGGGCACGCGAGCGTGTCGAGCACCCAGATTTACACTCGGGTAGAGTCAGCCAGGCTCCGAAGCGCCTACGCGCGCAGTCACCCTCGGGCGTAAATAAGGCACCGCCCTGGAGGAAAGCCCTGGAGACGAACGTCAAACCGATCGAGCTGCGCGAACTCTGGCGGCGCTACAAGGAGGATGGCGACAAGCGCGTTCGCGAGCGCTTGGTCGTGGCCTATTCCCCGCTTGTCAAGTACGTGGCGGGCCGCACTGCGGCCGGCCTGCCGCCGCATGTCGAGGAGGCCGACCTGATCTCCTACGGCCTGGTCGGCTTGATCTCGGCGATCGAGCGCTTCGACCTCTCCCGGGAGATCAAGTTCGAGACCTACGCGATCATGCGCATCAAGGGCGCGATCATCGACGAGCTCCGCTCGCTCGACTGGGTGCCGCGCAGCGTCCGCGCCCGGGCACGAGAGGTCGAGCGCGCGAACGCGAAGCTCGAGCATCTGCTGCAGCGAGCGCCCACCGACCAGGAGATCGCCGACGAGATGGGCATCACGATCGACGAACTCAACGACTCGCTGCTGGCGATCTCGCACTCCTCGATCGTCGCCCTGGACGAGCTCTGGAGCGTGTCGGACTCCAGCGGCGACCAGGTCTCGCTGATGGACACGATCGAGGACCCCAACGCTCCCGACCCCTCCCGCGCGCTGGATGTGGGCGACCTCAAGGACCGCATCGCCGACTCGATCGCCAAGCTGCCGGAGCGGGAGAAGCTCGTGATCGCCCTCTATTACTATGAGAACCTGACCCTGCGAGAGATCGGTGAGGTGCTCGGCGTGACCGAGTCGCGGGTCTCGCAGATGCACACGAAGGCCGTGCTGCGGCTGCGCTCGCGCATGCAGGAGGAGTCCTTCGACGACTAGACTGAGGCGGCTGAAGAGGAGTCGGCCTAACTCGGGCGCAGGCAGCCCTGGAGCTCCGCGCCGGCGATCCGCAGGAACGCCGCCTGCATCTGCAGCCCGGCGGCAGGGTCCGCCGCGCTCGCGCCGCGCAGCCGTCGGCCGAGACGCCGGTAGCCGCGCTCGGCCGAGCGCAGGGCGCGCAGCGAACCGGCGGGCGGGTGTTTGTGCCGCAGCTCGGAGGCGGACTCGCGGCTGAGGGCGATCGCTTCTCTGCTCGCGCGCGCGACGCGCTCGGCGGGAAGGCGACCCCTCAGCGCCGCTGGCTCCGGGTCGATGATCGCGGCCACATGCTCGACGCCTTCCAGCCTCGCTTTGAGGACAAAGCAGAGATCGACGACAGAGGAGGAGCTCGGTCCGACGATCCGTAGCGTCTGGTGGTCGGCGGGATGAGACCTGCTCGAGCCGCAGCCAACGAG
>DASWFM010000098.1:0-4122 GCA_036394235.1 Solirubrobacteraceae bacterium
CCCACCAGGCCCACTCAGCGGGTGAACCGGCGGAGCCCACCTTCCCGGCGCAGCGGCCCGAAGGCGCCGGCGACTGGCCGGTGGCGGATTCGATCCGCAGACTGACGCTGGGAGAGCCGGGGCTGCGGGCATGGATCGCGCGCTCATCCGCGGGCGGCGTGTGTGTGCTGCTCTACGACGGCGTGCCGGTCGAAGGGGTGGCCGCACTCGATGTAGGCTGCTCGGCGCCCGAAGGCGACGCGCACGGCGCGACGGTCGAAGTCAGCGAGATCCCCGGCGTGCCGGGGAAGGTGATCGCCGCCGGCGTCGTCCCCGACGGCGTCACCGCCGTCAGCGAGGTGCTCGCGGACGGTTCGACGGCGAGGAGCTCAGTGTCGGGCAACGCCTGGGCACGGGTCGCCCCTCAGCCGGCCGCGGCCGGTGAACAGCCCACCGAGATCACGGGAGGTTGACGATGCGAAGGTCATTGATCGGAACCCTGCTCGCCACGATTGCCTGCTGTGGGGCCTTCGGCGCCGGCCAGGCGGAGGCGATCGAATACGTGAATCACGTCGGCATCGGCAGTGGCGCGAACTACTTCGGGCCGTTCGTCTCCCTCTACGCGGCCGAAACGATCGGCTACGGCCAGGGAATCGGCTGCGCCGGGATCAGGGGCATCTCAGGCGTCGTCTGCGAGCCCGAACCGGGTGCACCGGCGGCGATCGTGCTCTCGAACCACGTGAGCTCCGAACCGTACATCCACAACCATTCGACGTTCACCAGCTACTTCAACGGCTACTACTACACGTAGCCCACGGGGAGTGGCGGGGAGCGAGGCGGAGGCGACAGACTGCGCGCCCCCGCCCGCCCCCCGTTCGTGCGAGCGCCCCGGGGGGCAGCTCAGCGGGAGATTTCGGCGGGCAACCTGTACTTGCGCGAGTGCGGGCTGCGCTCGAGCAGCCCCAGCTCGATCAACGTCAGCGCGTAGCGGTGTGCCGTGCTCGCGCTCATCCCCGCCTGGCGGGCGAGTTCGACGATGCCGCGCTCCTCATCGGTCGAGGCGAAGCAGCTGAGGATCGACAGGCCTCGCAGCAGCGAGCTCGACAGGCGCCGGTCTGCGGGGACCGGGCGCTGGGCCGCCCCTCCTGCAGCGCCCGGCGCGTTCGCCGCCGGTGTGTGGTTCCGCCTTCTCAACGACCCGGAGATCAACGCTGCGACGCCCGGCGCGGTGCTGCGAGATGCGGCCCGCACCACCTGCTCGACCTGGATCGGGGAAAGGACGATCGATATGTCGCCGTCGGCGGAGCCGCTCATCGGGACGATGCTCCCAGATGCAGACAGTTGTCTGCATCTGGTGTTTCTCACGAGCCGAATCGCGCCGTAACACCGAAACAGAGGCCCCGGAGCGCGAGGCCCGAGAGGCGCCTGCGCGCACGGCCGGCGCGGCCACTGGGGCGCCCTTCACGCCTCGCCCGCGCGCCATGGGTAGCCTCAAGCGCGGCAATGGCGATCCACGTCACACTCCCCGACGGCTCCCCCCTCGAGCTCCCCGACGGCGCGACCGGCGCCGACGCCGCGGCTGCGATCGGGCCGGGGCTGGCGAAGGCGGCCCTGGCGATCGAGGTCACCCACGAGTTGACCGGCGGCGAGCCGCAGGTGCGTGACCTGTCCCGGCCGCTGCCGGACGGCGCGAGCATCTCAATCGTCACCGAGCGCAGCGGCGAGCAGGCGCTCGAGCTGATCCGCCACGACGCGGCCCATGTGCTCGCGGCCGCCGTGATGGACCTCTACGAGGGCGTGAAGATCTCGATCGGGCCGCCGATCGAGGACGGCTTCTACTACGACTTCGAGTTCCCGGCCGGCACGACGGTCTCCGAGGCCGACTTCGCCACGATCGAAGAGCGGATGCGTGTCCATGTCAAGGCCGCCGAGGCATTCAGCCGCGAGGACGTGCCCGTGGCGCTCGCGCGCGAGCGCTTCCTGGCCGCCGAACAGGACTACAAGGTGGAGCTGATCGACGACCTCGTCACCTCTTCCGCCGCCGCTGGGGGACACCCGATCGAGACCGTCTCGCTCTACACCAACGGCCCCTTCACGGATCTCTGCCGCGGCCCGCACGCGCCGAGCACCTCGACGGTCAAGGCCTTCAAGTTGAACTCCGTCGCCGGCGCCTACTGGCGGGGTGACTCCGAGCGCACGATGCTGACCCGGATCTACGGCACGGCCTTCTTCTCGGCCTCGGCTCTCGAGGAGCATCTCGAGCGGATCGAGCAGGCCAAGGCCCGCGACCACCGCAAGCTCGGCCGTGAGCTCGGCCTGTTCACGTTCTCGGAGGTCTCGCCGGGCGCCGCGCTCTGGTATCCGGCGGGCACGAGCGTCTTCAACGCGCTCGTCGCCGTGTCGCGGCGGATGGGGGCCGAACGGGGCTACAGCGAGGTGAAGACGCCGCAGGTCTTCGACTCCGAGCTGTGGAAGACCTCGGGCCACTGGGAAAAGTACCGCTACGACATGTTCACGCTCGAGGCCGAGGGACGGGAGATGGCGGTCAAGCCGATGAACTGCCCCGGCCACTGCCAGCTGTTCTCCACCACGCGCCACTCCTACCGTGATCTGCCCCTGCGCTACTTCGAGCCCGGGCTGCTGCACCGCAACGAGCCCTCCGGCGTGCTGCACGGATTGCTGCGCGTCCGCCACTTCACGCAGGACGACGGCCACATCTTCTGCACCGAAGAGCAGGTGCAGGACGAGGTCAGGGGCTGCCTGGAGATGGCCTTCGCGACCTATTCGCTGTTCGACTTCGACCTGCGGCTGGAGCTCTCGACGCGTCCAGAAAAGCGGATCGGCGACGACGATCTGTGGGACCGGGCCGAGCTGAAGCTGATGCAGGCGCTCGAGGAGATGGGCCTCTCCTACGAGCTGAACCCGGGCGACGGGGCCTTCTACGGACCGAAGATCGACGTGCACATGACCGACTCGCTGGGGCGCTCCTGGCAGACCGGGACGGTCCAGCTCGACTACTCGATGCCGGCCCGCTTCGGCCTCACCTACACGGGGGCCGACAACGCCGAGCACACCCCCGTGCTGATCCACCGCGCGATATTCGGCTCCTACGAGCGCTTCATCGGCATCCTCATCGAGCACACAGCCGGCGAGCTGCCGCTGTGGCTGGCGCCCCTGCAGGCGATCGTGTTGCCCGTCTCCGATCGCTTCAACGAGTACGCCGCGTCGGTCGCGGCGGAGCTGCGCGATGCCGAGCTGCGGATCGACCTCGACGATCGCAGCGAGTCGATCGGGCGAAAGATCCGCGACGCGGAGCTGCGAAAGATCCCCTACATGCTGATCGTCGGCGAGCGCGAGCTCGAGGCGAGTACCGTCGCGGTTCGCTCGCACGAGCATGGAGACACCGGCGCGGATAGCGTCGAGGAGTTCGCTCGCAACCTAAAGAGCCAGCTATACTCCGCGGCATTGCAGCCGAGCAAATCCTCAGAGCGCCCGTCGTAGCGAACGCTTGACGCGCAGCCAGGACAGCTAGTGCCGGTCCCCCGCAGGTTCGACCGGCGCCCGCCAGAGCGGGACACGACGAGGATCAACGAGCGGATCCGCGTGCCCGAGGTACGCGTGATCGACGAGCAGGGCACGCAGATCGGCGTGATGAAGACGCCCGACGCGCTGACCTTCGCCCAGGAGCGAGACCTCGACCTCGTCGAGGTGGCCCCCGAGGCGCGGCCCCCCGTCACGCGGGTGCTCGACTACTCCAAGTACAAGTACGAGCAGGCCCAGAAGGTCAAGCAGGCGCGGA
Organism: Solirubrobacteraceae bacterium; assembly: GCA_036394235.1. Lineage (GTDB taxonomy): Bacteria > Actinomycetota > Thermoleophilia > Solirubrobacterales > Solirubrobacteraceae > Palsa-744. The sequence goes on from DASWFM010000098.1 coordinate 3,779, forward strand.
AGCACCAGCAGCAGATCACCGTCCGCGAGATCAAGTTCCGCCCGAAGATCGCCGAGCACGACTACGACACCAAGAAGCACCACGTCGAGCGCTTCCTCAAGCACAAGGACAAGGTCAAGGTGACGATCATGTTCCGCGGCCGCGAGGTCACCCACCCCGAGCGCGGCACAGCGATCCTCGACAGGCTCGCTGAGGAACTGCAAGAGCTCGGCGTCGTCGAGCAGCGCCCGATGCAGGAAGGGCGCAACATGACGATGATGATGGCGCCCTCGAAAGCCGTGCTTTCGGGGCGCCTCGAGTCGGGCGACGGTGCCGAGAGCCCGTCCGCGGAGACCCCGGGCGGC
>DASWFM010000099.1:0-12633 GCA_036394235.1 Solirubrobacteraceae bacterium
GGGTCGTCCTCGACCAGCCCGCGAAGCCCCCGAGCCAGCAGATCGTCGAAGCCGCCAAGGGCCACCGTGATGGCTTTCCCGTCCCCCATGTCGGGATCCTATCGGCTTCAATGACCAAAAGGGTGAATTCAGCGTCACCCGATCGATCACCCACGCCTCCCCCGAAGATCACCCGCAAAAGAGGATCTATATATGCGCTGCGAGCGGGAAACTGACGGGGCGGCAGCCGCATCTCCTGGAGGGGGGCAGGCGCGGAGTTCAATTCAGGAAATGTGGCAGGGCTTCCGACGGGAGAAGCAAACCCATGGAGCGGGACCAAATAGGAAGCACGCAATGAGGAGCCGCCCCGGCGCTCGGCGCCGGCGGCATGCTGGAACCACCCGCCGTGAGGTCCGTCGCAACCGTGCCCTGGCGCTCGCGATCCTCGCGGTGCTGGCCCTCGCCGCGATCGCCCCCGCCGGCCAGGCCAGCGACCAGAGCCGCGCCGAACGGGCAGCTCAGCGCGCCCTCGTGAGCGCCCAGCGAGCTGCGGAACGCGAAAGCGCGCGCCTCGACAAAGCCGCCGAAAAACTGGCCCGCCGCGAAGCCAAAGCGCACCACCAGGCGATCTATGAAGCAAACAAGAAGCGCCATGCGCTGCACCGTGCCGAAGCTCTGAAAACGACGAACGCGGACGTCACGATCGAATGCACCCAGATCGTCGTGGCCTACCACGGGTTCAACGAAGCCGGCAGCCCGAACGCGGTGAGCACACGGGTGCTGTTCAAGGAAGGAGCCGGACCACAGCCGACCGTGACGTTCCCGCTTGAAACCTTCTTCTTCGACGGTTCCACCGCAACCCAGACGATCCCGATCGCCGCGCCGCTGGGACGCGCCGCCGTGGTGCTCAAGGGGCGTTTCAACACCAACGGCGTGAGAGGCGGCTTCTCGGTGCACGCGCCGACCACCTGCCAGGCGATCCCGCGCTTCACGATCGAGACGCTGCAGTCGCTGGAAGGCCCGTTCACAAGCGAAACGCTGGAAGGCCAGGTCGGGCAGATCGTGACCTACCAGACGCTCGTCGGCAACACCGGCAACACGAGCCTCGCGTTCGGCGCCTTCAGCGACCCGGGATGCGACTCAGCCGTCGAGGGCGGCACCGGCGCGCCCGTGTTGCCGCGCGAAAAGGTGACGTTCGTCTGCTCGCACACGCTGACCGAATCCGATCGCCTCGCGGGAGCGTTCGCAGACGCCGCGGCGATCACCGGCACGCCACCGGCCGGCCAGGGCGAAGCCGCCACCCTCTCCTCCGCGGGCGTGCTCGTCAGCCCGATCGCCGCAGGCCCGGAAAAAGGAACCCCCAAGCCGCCGACGAGCACAGGCAACACGACGACGACCGGGGGCAAAGAAATCACGACCGTCGCCGGGCCGTCCGGCAAAGCGGGAGTGCTCGGCTTCTCATCTGCGGCGGTGCCCTCGCTGCTCGGACCGGCGCGATGCGTGCGCGGCATCTTCACCGTCGGCGTCAAGTCGCCGGGTGTCGCGAACGTCACCTTCTACCTCGACGGGCGCCGGCTCGCGCGCCGCACGGCGCACAGCTCCCTGAAGGGCACGATCGGGCTCCGCGTCAACGGCGCAAAGCTGAAACCCGGGAAGCACCGCCTCTCGGCGACGATCACGATGACGCCAAGCCCGCCGACCGCCAAAGCGCTGGTCGCCGCCCGGGCGCGGACGGTGCGTCGCTGCGGCGTCGCAAAACACGCCCCGACGCACTGAACCGTCGCAGCGAGCGAGCCTGAGGCCGCCACGAGCGGCTCTGAAGTAGGCTTCGTCTCGACCTCATGGACTTGACCTTCAGCTCCGAGGAGACCGCATTTCGTGACGAGCTTCGCTCGTGGCTGGCGTCGAACCAGCCCGGCCCTGAGCCCGTCGAGGGCGGCGAGGATGCCCACTACAAGTGGCGGCGGGACTGGCAGCGGCGCCTCTACGACGCCGGTTGGGCAGCTCCGGCATGGCCGACCGAGTACGGCGGCCGCGGCGCCTCGCTGACCGAGTCGGCGATCTACTTCGAGGAGATCGGACGCGCCCGCGTGCCGATGGCCGCCAACGTGCTCGGACTGCTGCTCGGTGGGCCCACGCTGATGGTGTGGGGCAGCGACGAGCAGAAGGAGCGCTACCTTGCGCCGATCCTGTCGGGCGAGGAGATCTGGTGCCAGGGCTTCTCCGAGCCGGAGGCCGGCTCGGATCTCGCCTCGCTGAAGACCCGTGCCGTCAAGGACGGCGACGACTGGGTCGTCACCGGCCAGAAGGTCTGGACCAGCGGCGCGCAGTACTCCAAGTGGTGCATGCTCGTCGCGCGCACCGACGCCGACGTGCCCAAGCACAAGGGCCTCACATACTTCCTGATGGACATGGAGCAGGACTCGGTGCAGGTGCGCCCGCTGCGGCAGATCACGGGCGAGTCGGAGTTCAACGAGCTCTTCATCGAGGAGGCGCGGATCCCCGATGCGAACGTGATCGGCGGCGTCGGCAACGGCTGGAAGGTCGCGCTGACGACGCTGATGAATGAGCGCGCCGGCCTCGGCTTCGCCCTGCAGATCCGCCTCCGCCAGCTGCTCGACGACACGATCGCCGTGGCCGCCGAGCGCGGTCTGCTCGACGACCCGATCTACGCCGACGAGCTGGCCGATCTGCACACGCGCTGCGAGTCGATCCGGCTGCTCGCCTGGAAGGGCCTCACCGACGTCGAACGCTACGGCCAGCCCGGCCCGGAGGGCTCGCTCGTGAAGTGGCTGTGGTCGGACACCAACCAGCGCCTCACGCAGCTCGCCGTGGACATCGTCGGCCCGGCCGCCCTGACGGCCGGCACGAGCTGGAGCTATGAGTTCCTGCGCGCCCGCGGCAACACGATCGAGGGTGGCACGACCGAGGTGCTGAAGAACATCGTCGCGGAGCGTGTGCTCGGGCTGCCCCGCCTGACGGTGGCGGCATGATCAGGATCTTCAAGGGGCTCCGCCCCTCCGGGGCTCCGCAGGGCAGGGTGGCGTAGTCATGGACTTCGGCCTGACAGACGACCAGCGCGAGATCCAGCGCACCGCCCGCGATCTGCTCGCCGACCGCGCGAGCCCCGCGAGCGTGCGCGAGCACGCCGAGGCGGGCCGTACCGACGAGGAGCTCTGGCAGGAGCTGAGCGGGCTCGGCTGGCCCGGGATCGCGGTCTCAGAGGAGCACGGCGGCCAGGGCCTCGGGCAGATCGAGCTGTCGATCCTGTGCGAGGAGCTCGGCCGTTCGGTTGCGCCGGTCCCGTTCCTCGGCACGGCGATGGCCGCTACCGTCATCCAGCAGGACGGCTCACCCGAGCAGCGCGAGCGGTGGCTGCCCCCGCTCGCGGCCGGCGAGACGATCGGCGCGCTCGGCGCCACCGTGGACGGCACGGCCGAGCTTGTGATCGGAGGCCGCGAGGCGGGCGTGTTCGTGCTGATCGAGGAGGACGGCAGCGGTCGCATCGTGGGCGCCGAGGAAGCCGAGGTGACGCCCGTGGAGTCGGTCGACCCGACCCGCTCGACGGCCCGCGTGACGAGTTCCGCCGGCGAGGCGGTCGGCGATGGCAGCGCCTGCGCCGGCCTCGGCCGGGCGCTCGTATCGGTCAGCTCGGAGCTGGTCGGGGTCTGCGACCGAGCCCTGCAGATGACCGTCGACTACGTCAAGGACCGCAAGCAGTTCGGCGTGCCCGTGGGGTCCTTTCAGGCCGTCTCGCACCGCTGCGCGCAGATGCTGCTGGAAACCGAGAAGGCGCGTTCGACGGCCGCCTTCGCAGCATGGACCGCTGACGCTGACCCTGAGGCCCTGGCGGAGGCGGCGGCGATGGCCAAGGCCTGCGCCTCGACGGCGGGCCGCGAGGTCACCGCCGGCGCGATCCAGATGCACGGTGGCATCGGCTTCACGTGGGAGGCGGATGTCCACTGGCTGTACAAGCGAGCGCAGCTCGATGCGGCGCTGCTCGGCGGCGCGAGGCGCCACCGAGCACGACTCGCGGCGATCCTCGCCGACCGCGTCGGCGCCGGCGCCGCCGCCTGAGCGCGGCGAGCGCTCGGAGCCCCTCGCCGATGCGCTAGCAAGCTGAGGCCCGCGAGCGGCTACCTTGGCGCAATGCCCGACCACGTCGCGTTCCTGAAAGGCATGAACCTCGGCCGGCGGCGGATCACCAACGCCGATCTGAGCGCCGCTGTCGAGGGCCTCGGCTTCGAGGATGTGCAGACATTCAGGGCGAGCGGCAACGTCGCCTTCAAGGCCGGACGGCGCTCGGACGTCGCGCTGCAGAGCCTGCTCGAGGACGGGCTGCGCGACAAGCTCGGTTACGGGGTGCCGGCGTTCATCCGCAGCGCCGCCGAGCTGCGCGGGATCGTCGCGGCCGATCCGTTCGGGCCGTCGCCCGGCGCCGGCAAGCTCCAGGTCGCCCTTCTCCACGACGCGCCCGACTCGGAGGCCCGCGACGCGGTGCTCGCACTGGCCGATGCGGAGGAGCGTCTCGCCTTCGCCGAGCGAGAGCTCTACTGGCTGCCGGCGGGAGGGGTCAGCGACTCGACGCTCGACTTCAAACGCGTCGAGCGACTCGTCGGGCTGGCGACGGTGCGCACGCTCGGCACGATCGAGCAGATCGTCGCGCGCTGGTTCTCCTAGCGACCCGGGCGGGCGCTGGCGATAGGCTGCGCTGGTCGTCCACGGAGGAGAGAGACCATGCCCGAGCCACTGCCACGCGGCCGTAACCCGTTCGACGAGTCGGGCCTAGAGCGCGACGCCGACGGGCGTGCTCGCTACCTCAGCCGCCCCGATTCGCTGGTCGCGATGCTCGCCGCGAGCCTCGATCGCGACCCGGCAGCCACGGCCGTCCTCGAGGTCGGCGGTCCGTCGGTCACCTACGGCGAGCTCTGGGAGCGCGCCGGCCACGTCGCCGGCGGGCTGCGCTCGGAGGGCGTAGCGCGAGGCGACCGCGTCGCGATCCGCCTTGGCAACGGCATCGACTGGGTGCTCGCGTTCTTCGGCGCGCAGATGCTCGGCGCGGTGGTCGTCCCGGTCAACACGCGTTTCACCGAGGACGAGGTCGCCTACGTCGTCGAGGACTCCGGCGCGAAGTTCACGTTCGAGCCGGGCGTGGCGCTCCCCGGCGGCCATGCACCCGAGCCGGAGCGACTCTCCCACGACGACCTGGCGGCGATCTTCTACACGAGCGGCACGACCGGCTTCCCCAAGGGCGCGATGACATCGCACGGCAACTTCCTGACCAACAGCGAGAGCGCGCTGCGCTGCAACCCGATCGACCGCTCCGAAGGACCCGAGATCTCGACGCTCGTCTCGGTGCCGCTGTTCCACGTCACCGGCTGCAACAGTCAGCTGATCCCGCTGCTCGAGCTTGGCGGCCGCGTCGAGATCCTGTCGGGGCCGCTCGACTTCGATGGCTTCTTCGAGGCGGTTGGCGATCACGGGGTCAACCAGCTCGTGTCGGTGCCGGCGATCTACCACGCGGTGCTCAACCATCCGCGCTTCGCCGAGCTTGACGTCAGCCGCGTGCGGTGGATCTCCTACGGCGGCGCGCCAATCGCCGAGAGCCTGGTGCACCGCATCAAGGAGGCCTTCCCGAATGCGCGCGTGGGCAACGGCTTCGGGCTCACCGAGACCTCCTCGCTGACGTCGTTCCTGCCCGATGAGGAGGCTGAACAGCACGCCGACTCGGTCGGCTTCGCGATGCCGGTGGTCGACCTCGCGATCGACGAACGCGACGAGGAGACCGGCGTCGGCGAGCTGCTGGTGCGCGGGCCGAACGTCGTGCAGGGCTACTGGAACAAGCCCGAGGCGACCGCCGAGACGTTCGTGGACGGCTGGCTGCACACCGGCGATCTCGCGCGGGTCGAGGACGACGGCCTGCTCTACATCGTCGACCGCAAGAAGGACATGATCAACCGCGGCGGCGAGAATGTCTACTCGATCGAGGTCGAAAACGCGCTCGCAGGAGCGCCGGGGGTCGGCGAGGCAGCGGTCGTCGCGGTGCCCGACGAGATGATGGGCGAGAAGGTCGGAGCGGTGATCGTGCCGGCGGCCGGCGCCGAGCTCGACATCGCGGCTGTGATCGCCCACTGCCGTGAGAACCTGGCCGACTTCAAGGTGCCACAGTACGTGGCGACGCGCAGCGGGCCGCTGCCGCGCAATCCCGGCGGCAAGCTGCTGAAGAAGCAGCTTCGCGATGAGACCAAGTGGGGGGCGCCGCTGCGCTGAGCCGCGCGGAATGCCGGGCAGGACACCGACGAGAGAGTTCCAGAGGAGGAGGAGTAGATGGCCGACGTGCAGACGGTGCAGGGTCCCGTGGATGCCCAGGAGCTGGGGATCGTGCTCGCCCACGAGCACCTGCGGTTCCGCGACGAGGGCGTCTTCGCGCAGTGGCCGGGGCGCTACGACGAGCAGCTGGAGCTCGACGCGGCCCTCCTGGCGGCGAGGGCGGCGAGCGAGCATGGCGTCCGTACGATCGTCGACCCGACCGCGATGTTCGGCGGGCGGGACGTGCGCTTCATGAAGCGCGTGGCGGACGAGACCGGCGTGAGGATCATCGCCTGCACGGGGATCTACAGCTACGACCATCTCCCCCATTACTTCGAGAACCGTGACATCGACGTGATCGCCGACCACTTCGTGGAGGACATCGAACAGGGGATCCAGGGGACGGGGATCCGCGCCGCGTTCCTGAAGTGCGCGGCCGACGAGGCGGGGGTCACGGAGAACGTCGAGAAGATCCACCGTGCGGTAGCGCGCGCGAGCGTGCAGACCGGCGCGCCGATCATGGCCCACTCGATGCCCGCCGTCGCCACGGGCCCCCGGCAGGTCGAGATCTTCAAGGAGGAGGGCGTGGATCTCTCGCGGGTCCAGATCGCTCATTGCGGCGACAGCGAGGACATCGCCTACATCGAGTCCCTGCTCGCCGCGGGCGTCTACGCGGGCCTCGACCGCTACGGCCTCGAGATGTACCTGCCGATCGACAAGCGCAACGCGACCGCCGCCGAGCTGCTGCGCCGCGGACACGCTGCGCAGCTGACGATCTCCCAGGACTTCTGCGCAAGCATCGATTGGTTCCCGGCTGAGGCGGCTGAGGCGTTCGAGGCCCAGGGCGCGATCCGCAACTGGTCGACGACGCTCGTCTTCGAGGAGGTCGTGCCGGCCCTGCGCGAGATGGGCGTGATGGACGACGAGGTCTTCAACACGATCTTCGTCGAGAACCCGCGGCGGTGGCTGACCGGGGCGTGATGCGGTTAGGGTCAGCCAGGCGCAACCAGCAGCTCCGGCCCTTCGACGGCGGTGTGGACGTTGTTGACGGCCGGGTTGGCGGGGTGTGCCGCCATCCGCTCGGCGGGAAGCGCGCCGCACAGCGCGAGTGCCTCCTCGGCGTCGACCGCCGGGTCGATCCAGGCGCGCTGGGCATCCTCGTCGGCGAGGATCACCGGCATGCGGTCGTGAATCGCCGCGGCGACACGATTCGGCGCGGAATCACAGGTCAGCAGCGAGATGCTGTGCAGCCACTCGCCGTCGACCTTCGCGGGAGTCCAAACCGCGGCGAAGGCGAACGGCACGCCACCGTCAACCTGGAAATAGAAGGGCTGGCGCGGCTGTGAGCGGTGCTCCGGTTTGAGCCACTCGTAGTAGCCGTCGGCGATCTGCAGGGCGCGCCGTTCCCCCCGTGGGATCAGGCGGCGGTATGCGGGCTTGGTCGTGATCGTCTCGATCCGCGCGTTGATCATCAGCGGGGGCTTGATCTCGGTCGCCCACGACGGCACGAGGCCCCACCGCATCAGCTCCGCCTGCGGCTCCCCCTTCGGGGCGGCGATCGCGAGCACCTGCTCGGTCGGAGCGACGTTGAAGCGACCGGTTCCCTCCACGCTGTCGATCGGCACACGGAAGCGGTCGTTCAGTTCTTCCGGGCCGGCCGTGTTCGTGTAACGCCCGCACATGACTGCTCAGAATAGGTCGGGGTGGGCGGGTTCCCTAAACCGTCGCCGTGATCGCGTCGAGCATCCGCGGCTCCACCGGCAGGTCGGCCAGCGACGCGGCGAGCTCGGCGGCCTGCTCGATCGTCGCTGTACCCGTCTCCGCGACCCATCGCGCCAGCCAGCGCAGCGCGTAGGCGTCGTACTCGCCGGGGCTCGCCGCGGCGATCAGGGGCAGGAAGCGGGCGGCCGTGGCCAGCTCGATGGGGCGGCCGCGTGCGACGCGGAGTTCATCGGCGAGCGCTACGGCGTAGCGCAGGTCCCCCCTCTCGAGCGCCTGTTCCAGCTCACCGGCGGGTCTCCACGGCCTCGGTCCCATGCGAACACATGTTCGCATTGATGTCAAGGATCTGCGGGGCGGTCGTGCTCAGCCGTTGAGCCGGACCGGGAGTGTCTTCAGTTGGTTGATGAACGGCGATTCGACGTATGAAGGCCCACCCACGCCGCCGTCGATCTCGAGGTCCGGGTAGCGCGCCAGCGTCTCCTCGATCAGGATCCGCAGCTCGAGGCGGGCCAGCGCCGTGCCGAGGCAGAAGTGCCGGCCGCCGGCGCCGAATGCCTGGTGCTCGGCTTTGCGACGCAGATCGAAGCGATCCGGGTCCTCGTAGCGCGTCTCGTCGCGGTTCGAGGAGACGTACCACATCACGACCTTCTCGCCCTGCTTGATCGGCTGACCGTGAAGCTCCGTGTCGCAGCTGGCAGTGCGGCGGAAGTGTGCGAACGCCGGGAACATCCTCAGCGCCTCCTCGACCGCATCCGGCACGAGCGAGGGGTCCTCCAGTAGCAGCCGGCGCTGCTCGGGGTCTTCCATGATCGCGCGCATGCCGCTGCAGTAGGTCGCCTTCGTCGAGTCGTTCCCGGCGGCCATCAGCAGGAAGAAGCCCATCACGATCTCGTGTTCCTCGAGCTTCTGCCCTTCCACCTCCGAATGCACGAGCAGGCTCGTCAAATCGTCGGTCGGGTGCTCGCGGCGCTCGGAGATCAGCTTGCCGCAGCGCTCGAAGATCTCCGGTACGAGCTTGCCCATGATCGCGTCGAGCCCGTCCGGGTTGAGGTCTTCGTCGCCGCCGCCGAGCGTCGCGTTCATCAGCTCGGCCCAGATCGCGTCTTCCTCGGGAGTGATGCCCATGAAGCTGCCGATCACCCGCGCCACCACCGGCTGGGCGACGTCGTTCACGAGGTCGCACGTCTCGCGGGCAGGCGGGCCTTCCAGCCGTGCCAGCACCTCGCGCGTGATCTCCCTGATGCGCTCCTCGTGTTCGGCGATCCGCTTCGGAGTGAAGCCGACCTGGAACAGAGCCTTGACGCGGTCGTGCTTGGGCGGGTCCATGCCGATGAACATCGCCCGCGTCAGCTCCAGCGGGAACACCCCGGCGGCGGTGATGCCGCCCAGTTCGGAGGAATAGGTCCGGAAGTCACGGCTGACGGCGTGGACGTCATCGGCCGTCGTCACCGACCAGAAGCCGTCCTCGGTGGGAAATTCGGGGATCTGCTGCGTCCAGTGCACCGGGCACTGCCCCCGCATCTCCTTGAAGACCGCATGCGGCGGGCCGTCCGGCCACAGCTCCTCATCGGCCACTTCGACCTTGCGGATGTCGCTCTCCACGGACGCCATCGTGACCTCCCCCTGATCTGTCTTGCGGGTACTCCCCGGATACTACTGGCCGCGTGGCCAGTTTTCTCCGCCGCGCCCTCCAGGCGGCTGTCCGGGCCCGTCGCGCCGCTCGACGGCGAGCTCTCCGATCTTCAGCCTGCCCACCTCGAGCGAATCGAGCACGACCTCGCCGCCACGCGCGCGCTTCAGGGCAAGGCGGCCGATCGCGAGCCGGCCGATCGCCAATCGCCCGATCGCCATCGCGCCGATCGCGACCGCGCCGCCCGCGAATGCTCCGGCGGCGAAGGAACCGAGCGCCGAGGCGCCGCGCGCCGAGGCCTTGCCGGCCCGCGCTCTACGCATGTCCGCCCGCCGCGCCGGCGGCGAGCGCGCGTCCCGCGAACGTCAGCATCGAGGGCAGGTGGTCGTGGATCGTTTCGAGGTTGTGTTCGCCGGGGTACACGGCGCTCGTCGCATTGGCGCCCGCGGCGCGCAGCTGCGCGGCGAAGGGCGCGTTCTCGCTGGGGTCGGCGATCGTGTCCTCACGGCCCCCGTAGAGAAACGCGCGCAGGCCCAGCTTCGAGATCGCCGGCCGGTCGAGGCGCAGCTGGCCTTCAAGACCGTTGAAGAAGCCGAGCCAGCTCTCCACGACGCCGAAGCGGGAGGGGTTGTTGAGGGTCAGCTCCATCGCGCCGTAGCCACCCATCGAGAGGCCCGCGATCGCGCGTCCCTGGCGCGCCGCGACCGTCGGAAGCATGCGGTCGATCAGCTCCTGCACTTCGAGCACGTAGCTTTCGTAGTAGAGGTCGCCGAGGTTGCGCCAGTTGTTCGCGCCCGGGCCACCCTGGATCATCACGGCGATCAGCGGCGGGATCGCGTGGCGGGCGATCAGCGTGTCGAGCTCGCCCTGCAGCCCGATCTGCAGGAACGCCTTCGCCGACTGGCTGTTGCCGTGCAGCAGGTAGAGGACCGGGTAGCGCTGCGTGGACGCGGCGCCCGCGGCGCGCAGGCCGGGCGGCTCGTAGACGTAGAAGGATCCCTGGTGGTGCAGCGCCATGGAGTGGTAGGAGGCCCGGGCGATCGTGCTGCCGGTGTGATCTGCGCCGACGCGTTCCAGCATGGGCAGCGGCTGCAGCGCCGTGGGCGGGGTCGCGCGGACGGCGGCGCGCCGGTTGACGGAGCCGTGGCCGATCCCGAGCTGCCCTTGCAGGGCGAGCGCGGCGCAGACCGCCGCCAGGGCGCTCAGCAGGACGCCGATCAGAAGCCGGCGGCCCCGCTGCCAGCGCGCCGGCAGCGCCGGGGCGTCTGCCCGCGGCCTCGCTGCGGGGTACGCCGGTACCCAGGCGGGCGGTCCGACCTCGACGGTGGCCGCCCCGCTGTGGTGCTGGCCGGGCCAGGACCACTCGCCGAGGCTGTCGAGCCACACCTGGGTACGAGCTGATTTCACGCCGGGCGACATCCAGGGGATTGAACGGACCGTCTGGCGGAAACCCAACCCCTGCACGAAGGCGCCCAGCGCCGTGCCTGGAGCGTCAGCCGGTACTCCAGACCTCTCCGGTGTCGCCGAATCCGAGCTTACGCTTGGTCGCTTCGGTGAGGTCGAATTCGCGGCCGGCCACGTACGGCCCGCGGTCGATCACCGGGACCCGAACGGAATGTCCGGCGTAGCGCAGCGTCACGAGCGTCCCGCAGGGGAGCGTCTTGTTCGCCACGCCGAGCGTCGAGCTGTTCAGCTCCCCGCCGCACGCAAGACCTCCACCGCCGCCGTACCAGGAGGCGCCGGCGAGGCGGTAGACATTGAGCCTGCCCAGGCGCCGGCGCGTGGAGCTCACCGTCGCGTCGCCGCGGAAGCGCAGCCGGAGCAGCCGGCTACCGAGGCGATGAGGCCGGAAGCTGATGCGAAAGCGTCCGCGCTTCGCGGTGTGAGCCGTGGCGATCGTCCTCCAGCCACGACCGATCAGCGCCTGCAGCGCGATCACGCGCCCGGCCTCACCGGCGTGGTGGTTTTCGAGCAGCGCTCCGGCCACCGTGCTGGAATGGCTCTCGAGCACGTTCAGCTGCTCGCGGCGGACCTTCAGGGTTGTTGCGAGCGGCGCGGCGAGAAACGCCGGCGCCGCAGAGACGACGCCTACCGGCGCCAATACGGGCGCAGGCTGAACGGGCGTCGCAGGGGCGTACATGTGGTTTGGAACCTCCTTGTTGTTCGCCTCCGGGGTTAGCTGTCGGGCTCACGGACGACCCCACGCGAACGGACGCGTGTGGGCCGAGCGTTACGTGCGCATCAGCGCAGGATTCGCCCCTTCCGGCTCACGCTGATCGCGGCGCCGGCGGTGGTTCCCCCGGTCGCCCCCATCCACGGAGGCGACTCGGCGAGTGAATCGAACAGTTGTTCGGAGGCTAGGTGGTCAATTCGTCCATCTGTGTGACCGCCGTCACACATAGGAGGAAGTGGCATAAGCCACGAGTGCGCCGATTTGCAGGGGTTTTCGACCGACCAACGAACCGCGGACGGGCTGGCAAAGGACCGCCCGGCAAACATTTGTCGGGCGCCCGGTTGCCTCCGCGGCGCGATCCGCGGGCTGGAGCGCTCACTCCGGCGGGGATGGGGACTGTTCGCTGAGAGCAGTCAGTTCGGCTTCGCTGACCGACTCGGCGTTCGCGATCGCCGCGCGCGCCCTGGCCAGGTCCGCCTCGTCGACGTACACGTCGCGTGGGCCGCCGCCGCCGCCACGCCCCAAGGACCCGCTGTCGCTCGCCCAGGCATGGATGCCCGCTTCGGCCACCCTGGCGATGATCATGTCGGCCTCGAACTCGTTGGCGGCGCTCGCCAGATGACGGTTCACGTCGGTTTCCCTCAATACGCTCCGTGACGAGGAACCGAGCCTACGCCCCCACGCTGCGGCGCGACCCGAAACCACCGGCCCTCACCGGCCACAGACCAGGAGGCCTCGATGACGATGGATCAGAGCAAGCTCGGCAAGGTCGTGGCCGAACAGATGGAGGCGATCGAAGAAGATCACGGCGAAGAGTGCG
>DASWFM010000100.1:0-11185 GCA_036394235.1 Solirubrobacteraceae bacterium
CACGCTGCGGCGCGACCCGAAACCACCGGCCCTCACCGGCCACAGACCAGGAGGCCTCGATGACGATGGATCAGAGCAAGCTCGGCAAGGTCGTGGCCGAACAGATGGAGGCGATCGAAGAAGATCACGGCGAAGAGTGCGAGATCGGCGACGTCTGCGTGATCGTCGAGGTGCTCTGCCCCGACGAGTCGACGGTCCGCGTGCGCAGCAGCGACCGCCGTCCTCACATCCGTATCGGGCTGCTCGCGCAGGCGATGCGCATGGAACTCGGCGGCTGACTTCGGCGGCTGACGGCCTGCCGCGGCGGTGGCCGCGCGCGGAGCCCGAATCAGCAACAATCGGGTGGTGGCGAATCCCGACCGCCTGAGCGCCCTCGACTCGACGTTCCTGCACCTCGAGGATCACTCCGCGGCGCACATGCACGTCGCGTCGGTGATGGTCTTCGAGGGCAGCGCGCCGACCCATCGCGAGCTCGTCGAGCACGTCCAGGCGCGCCTGCATCTCGTGCCCCGCTACCGCCAGCGGCTTGCACACGTGCCGCTCGGTCAGGGCCGCCCGATCTGGGCCGACGACCCCCACTTCAACCTCTACTACCACATCCGCCACACCGCGCTGCCGAAGCCCGCCGATGACACCGAGCTGAAGAGGCTCGCCGGGCGGCTGTTCTCGCAGCGGCTCGACCGCTCCAAGCCGCTGTGGGAGATCTGGCTCGTGCAGAGCCTGTCCGGCAACCGTTTCGCGCTGATCGCCAAGACCCACCACGCGCTGGTCGACGGCATCTCCGGGGTGGACATCACCACAGTGCTGTTCGACACCGCCCGCGAACCCGCGCCGACCGCGCCGGCCTCGCCGTGGAGCGCGAAGCCGCTGCCGGGCCCCGCGAAGCTGCTCGGCGAGGCGTTGATCGAGCGCTCCACCGTCCCCAACGAGATGATGCGCGGCGCGCGCGCCCTGCTGCGCGCCCCACGGAAGGCCGTCTCGCAGGTCCGCGACGGCCTCGTCAACATCGGTGCCACGACGATCGCCGGCGTCCGCTCGCCGGCACCGCCGAGCCCCTTCAACGTCGAGATCGGCCCTCACCGCCGCTACACCTTCATCGACGCCGACCTGGGGCGCTTCAAAGGGATCAAGGATTCCCTCGGCGGCACGCTCAACGATGCCGTGCTGACGTCCGTGACGCTCGCGCTCGGGCGCTATCTACGTCGCCAGGGGGTCGAGACAGACGGGCTCGTGCTGAAGGCGATGGTGCCCGTGTCGGTGCGTCCCAAGTCCGACCGGGGCGCGCTCGGCAACCAGGTCGCGGCGATGTGGGCGCCGCTACCGGTCGGCGTCCGCTCGCCGGCTGAGGCCCTGAACTCGGTCGCTGCGGCGATGGAGGATCTGAAGAGCTCGGGACAGGCTGTCGGCGCCCAGGTGCTCACAAACCTCGCCGGCTTTGCGCCCCCGACGATCCTCAGCCAGGCGGCACGCCTGCAGGCACGCCAGCAGTTCTTCAACCTCGTCGTCACGAACGTGCCCGGCCCGCAGTTCCCCTTGTTCCTGCTCGGCCGCGAGCTCGAGAGGCTCTACCCGGTCGTTCCGCTGGCGGCCCGCCAGGCGCTCGGCATCGCGGTGATGAGCTACAACGGCCACCTCGGCTTCGGCCTGCTGGGCGACTACGACGCGCTGCCCGATCTCGACGCGATCGGTGAGGACTTGAAATGGGGGATCGCCGCTTTGTACCGTGCCGCGGGGCTCGGCCCGGCGGGCGCTCGCGGCAAGCGCAAAGCCGCGGCCGGCAAGCGCGCGCCGGCCCCCCGCAGGCGCGGGGCCGCGGCGCCGAAGCCCGCCAGCGCAGGCTGAGTGCGCCTCGCCCTCTGCCAGATCAACGCCATCGTGGGCGACATCGCGGGCAACTCGCGGCGGATCGCCGCCGGCATGGCCGCCGCGCGCGAGGCGGGCGCGCAGCTCGCGCTGTTCCCCGAGCTGTCGCTGACCGGCTACCCGCCCGAGGACCTGCTGCTCAAGGAGCACTTCCTCGCCGATGCGCGTCGTGAGCTCGAGCGACTGGCCGAGCAGACCGAGGGGCTCACGGCGATCGTCGGCTTCCCGGAGCGGGCCGAGGACGTCTACAACGCCGCCGCGCTTCTCGCGGGCGGCGCGGTGCAGGCGATCTACCGCAAGGTGTACCTGCCCAACTACGGCGTCTTCGACGAGCAGCGCTACTTCCAGGCCGGCCCCGGCGGCGCGGTCGTCGAGCTCGATGGGCAGCTGGCCGGGATCAGCATCTGCGAGGACATCTGGGAGCCGGGACCTCCGGCCAGCGAGGAGGCGCTCGCGGGCGCGACGCTCCTGGTCAACATCTCGGCCTCGCCATACCACGCCGGCAAGGGCGTCGAGCGGGAACGGATGCTCGCGCAGAGGGCCCGCGAGAACATCGCCTGCGTTGCCTTCTGCGGGCTGGTGGGAGGCCAGGATGAGCTGGTCTTCGACGGTCACTCGGTGGTGATCGACCACACCGGCACAACGATCGCACGGGGTCCCCAGTTCCGCGAGGCGCTCGTGATCTGCGATGTCGACCTTGCTGCGGCCGGCGCTGCGCGCCTGCGCGACGCGAGCCACCGTCCCGCCGCCCGCCGCAATCCCGGCGCCGTGCGCAGGCTGCCCGCGCTCCCGGCCGGACCGGACCGCCGGGAGGCCGTGGAGCGGACCCCGGCGACGGGCATCGCCGAGCTGCTCGAGCCCGTCGAGGCGGAGGTCTACGCGGCTCTGTCTCTCGGCCTGCGTGATTACGTGGAGAAGAACGGCTTCGGTCACGTCGTGCTGGGGCTCTCCGGCGGGATCGACTCGGCGCTCGTCGCCTGCGTCGCGGCCGACGCCCTCGGCGCGGAGCGGGTCAGTGCCACGATCATGCCGTCCCCGTACTCCTCGCAGAGCACCCAACAGGACGCACGGGATCTCGCCGCCGCGCTCGGCCTCGACGTCTTCGAGCTGCCGATCGAAGAGGTGATGAGCTCATATCAGGAGCTCCTCGCCGAGCCCTTCACGGGACGCCCGGCCGACATCGCCGAGGAGAACCTTCAGGCGCGCATCCGCGGCAACCTGCTGATGGCTCTCTCCAACAAGTTCGGCTGGCTGGTGCTTGCGACCGGCAACAAGTCGGAGATGTCGGTCGGCTACACCACGCTCTACGGCGACTTGGCGGGCGGCTTCGCGGTCATCAAGGACGTTCCGAAGACCCTCGTCTACCGGCTCTGCGACTGGCGCAACTCGCCCGGCGGCGCGGTGCAGGCGCCGAACGGGCCCGAGCGTGCGAGCGCGCCGATCCCGCCCTCGATCATCGCCCGAGCGCCCTCGGCGGAGCTGCGCCCCGACCAGCGTGACCAGGACTCGCTGCCGGTGTATGGCGTGCTCGACACGATCCTCGAGGGCTACGTGGAGCTGGATCAGAGCCGTGAGCAGCTGATCTCCCGAGGCCTGCCCGAGCAGGACGTCGACCGCGTGATCCGGCTCGTCGACCTCGCCGAGTACAAGCGCCGCCAGGCGCCGCCCGGCATCAAGATCAGTACCCGCGCCTTCGGCCGCGACCGGCGCATGCCGATCACGAGCCGCTACGGGGGATGATGCGCCTCGCTCGCCGACCCGCGCGGCGCGCCGGCGCGAGCACGTCGACAGTCGTGCGCGGTGGAGCCCGCCGATCGCTCGCACTGCTCGCCCTGCCGGCGCTCTGCGCGCTGCTGCTGGCGGGTTGCGGGAACACGCTTCAGAACAAGCCGGTGCCTCATAACATCCTGGAGGAGATGGTCACCGCCGGGTTCCCCGTCTACTGGCTCGGCGACCACTTCAGGACACTGTCCATCACCGAAGCCACCCGCGACCCCTCGGGTGCGTTCACGGTGCAGTACGGCAACTGCCTGCAGGGCGGACAGGGAACCTGCACGCCGCCGCTACGCGTCGTGACCTCCCCCGACAACGGCTTCGTGCCCGGCGGGGAGACGCCGAGCCGGGATGCGGCCGTGCGCGGCGTGCACGTGCAGGTGGCCGAAGCGGGTCGCATGATCGCGATTCCCACGGGAGGAGTGATCGTCGACATCGTCGCCAAGGACACCGTTCTCGCGAGGGCGGCAGCAGAGACGATCGTTGCGATCAACCGGCCCGACAGCCCAGGGCGGACGCTGCCGGCGCGTCAGCCCGACACGGGCTTCGGCTCCAAGCCGCTGCCGCCGCAGCTTCCCGCGACCGCGCGGCCGCTGGGCTAGCGGGCGTCGCTCATCAGGGAAGCGGCCGCACGGCGATCGTCATCCGCGTGACGGCGCAGATGCGGTCGCGATCATCGGTGAATGTCACGTCCCACACCCACGTGGTCCGGCCCCGGTGCAGGCGTAGCCCGCGTGCGTGGATGGTTCCCTCCGTCACCGGCCGCAGAAAGCTCGTGCTGTTGGACAGGCCTACCGCGGTCTCGCCCTGCTCGGCGACGGCGAGGAAGGTCGCGAGCGACGCGAGCGACTCGGCGACCGCGGCGTAGACGCCACCGTGCACGAGTCCCGCGGGTTGCTTGACCTCGTCACGGACGGCGACGCGCCCCGTCACCTCGCTGTCGGAGATCGACAGCAGCTCCAGCCCGTAGAGCCGATCGAAGCCCGTCACGGCCTCCCTCAGCTCCTCGACGCCACCCGGCATTCCCATCGCGCCGCCACGATAGCCTACGGTCCCCGCCGCGGGCCGTGATGCCGACACCTGCCCGCGAGGAGGGCCCTCCACCATGAGCCGACTCGAAGAGCTTCCAGCGGACCAGCGCGCGGCGCTGTCGCTGCTGCTGCGCCGGCACAAGACCTATGCCGAGGTCGCGGGCATGCTGGCGATCCCCGAGCGCGCCGTGCACGACCGAGCGCACGCGGCGCTCGCGATGCTCGCGCCGAGCCAGGCACGCGGGCTCGACGCCGAGGGCCGCCTCGAGGTCGGCGATTACCTGCTCGGCCAGCAAGCCGATGTCGGCGAGCGTTTGCGAACCCGCACGCTGCTGATGCGCTCGCCGCAGGCAAACGCCTGGGCGAACGCGATCGCCGCCGAGCTTGCCGGGATCGACGAGGATGCGCTGCCGGAGATTCCGCCGCTCACGGGCGATGCGGGCGCCGGCGGAGCCTCGCCGGAGCCCCACCCGCTCTCGGAGGCCGCGGACGCGGGATCGGGCAGTTCCGTCTCCCCCGCTCCGAGCTCCCGCCGCGGCGGGGCGATCCTGCTGGCCGTGCTCGCTGTGGCGGTGGCCGTGGCGGTGATCCTGATCGTCTCCGGCGGCTCCTCGAAGAAGAAGACCGGCACAGGCTCGGCGCGTACGACGGCCGCTTCGAAATCCAAAGCGGGCCCGAAGGAAGAAGGCCGCATCACGCTGCAGGCGCCCCCGGGCAGCACCAGCAAGGGCACCGTCGTGATCCTCGCCGAAGGCACCAAGCGCGCCTTCTACATCCAAGCGGAACACATCCCGTCGACCAATCACTTCTTCTACGCGGTGTGGCTCTACAACTCGCCGAGCAGTGCGCTGGCACTGAGCAAGAGCCCGCCCGTCGGCAAAGACCACAGGCTCGCGGGCGCTGCGCTGCTTCCCGGCAACGCCGGCAGCTACCGAGAAATCCTGCTCACCCGGGAGACCAGCACCCGGCCCCAGCAGCCCGGGCAGGTCGTCCTGCGCGGCAAACTCCGCCCGACGGCCTGAACGGCGCGGCGACGGCTCACAGCGTGGCGGCGACGGCCGTCCCCTCGAGGAGCTTGCCGGGGTTCATCACGCCCATGGGATCGAGCTCGGACTTCACGGCGCGCAGCACCGCGAGGCCCCCGGCGCCGATCTCACGGTCCATCCACGGCGCGTGGTCGCGGCCGACTGCGTGATGGTGGGTGATCGTGCCGCCGCCGGAGCTGATCGCCTCCGAGGCGGCCTGCTTGGCCAGCCGCCACTGCTCGACCTCGCGGCCCTCGAGCTGGCGGGCCAGGAAGGTGAAGTACAACGAGGCGCCGGTCTCGTAGACGTGGGAGATGTGGCACATGACGAGCCCGGGCGTGCCCTGGGACGCCAGCGACCGCTCGATCGCCCGTGTTACACCGAGGTGCAGGCCAGCGACGTTCGACCACTGCGTGGCCGTCTCGAGCGTCTCCACCATCACCCCGAGGCCGAGTAGCTCATCGCGCAGGTATGGCGCCGCGAAGCGGCCGTGCCGCCAGGCCCTCCCGGGCGAGGTGCCGACGGGCAAGCCCCCGCGGCGGCGCATCAGATGCAGCGCGCGGCGCCGTCGCGCGGCGACCTCGGACTCGCCGCCCTCGAAGCCGACGATCGCGACGCACCCGGAGCCATAGCCCCGCAGCCCGAGGTAGCGGCGGCCGAGCCTGCCCTTCAGCCCACCCTCTCCCGCCAGGGCCATCGACATGCGCGTCTCCGCCTCGTCGGAGAGACGCGCCACGTCGGGCAGGGCGTGCTCACGGGCGAGCGTGCGAAAGGCCTCGCGACCGGCGTCGAAGTTCTCGAAGAAGACCCCCTCGTACACCTCGCTTCGCGGCGCCGGACGGACGCGAAGGGAGACCTCGCTGATCACGCCGAGGGTCCCCTCCGATCCAACCAGCAGCTGGCGCAGGCCGGGTCCTGCGGCGCTCGCCGGCACCGGCGCCAGCACGATCTCGGCGGCGGGGGCGGCGAGGCGGAGCCCCAGCACCATCTTGTCGATCGCTCCGTAGCCGGTCGAGGCCTGCCCGGCCGAGCGCGTCGCGGCGCAGCCTCCGAGCGAGACGTACTCGTATGACTGCGGGTAGTGGCCAAGGGTCAGCCCGTGCGCGGCCAGCTCCCGCTCGAGGGCCGGTGCGCGCATGCCCGCGCCGACGGTGACCGTGGCGGACTCGGCGTCGAGCGAGGAGATGCCCGCCACGCCGGCCATGTCCAGCGCGAGCACTGCCTGGTGGGTGCCGCGCAACGGCGCCACGCCGCCGACGACGCTCGTGCCGCCCCCGAAGGGCACGACGGCCAGCGATTGCGCCGAGCACAGCTCGAGCACGGCGCGGATCTGCTCGTGGGAGGCGGGGTGCAGGACGGCGTCCGGGGCGCCCTCCGGGGTACCCGCCCGCATCCGTACGAGGTCCGGGTAGCCCTTGCCGGCGGCGTGCAGCACGCGTTCGTAGCGGTCATCGCGTACCTGGCCGCCGCCGAGGATCCCGGCGAGCTCTGCGCGAGCATCCTGCGGCAGCGAGGACGGCTCGATCCGCACCTGCTCCAGGTCCACGGGCGGCCGCGGCGCGGCGGCCGTGCCGAGGTGCTCGTCGAGGAAGGCCTGGGCCTGCGGGGGAAGTCCTCCGGCATGATCGTCCTCGCCCCAGCCCCACCAGCGCATCTGCGGGGGCTGGGCGGGCACCGGCTCAAACACTGATCCGCTCCAGTCCATCGAGGGCCTCCTCGATCGTGCGGGTGGCCGCCCGGCGGACCATCCTGCGGCCCATGCTCGGGAGCAGCGGCCGGCGGCCGCCGAGCGTCGGGACGCTCTGGCCGCTCAACTCCTGGCGCATCTCGATCGTGACCTCGCTGACGGAGTCGGCAGGGTCGTCGAGGCCGCCGAGCGAGGCGCCGCCTGGGCGCGAAACGCGCACCTCGGTCTCCGAGGAGGACAGCACCCCCGCGAAAGGGGTGCCCTCGAGTCGCTGCTCCCAGACCACCGTGCCGCTGCGCTCATCGGCGCTGACGAGGTCGAAGTCGGCGCGCACGGTCTTGCCCTTCCGGGTCTTCATGACCTCCGTGAAGGTTCCGTCGACGACGTCCTCGACGCGTGTCACGCGGGGCCACCAGCGGGGCAGGTGGTAGGGATCGCTGAGGATCCGCCAGAGCTGCGCGGGCGGCGCGGCGATCGTGCGGGACACGCGGGCGGTAGGCATCGCGGCAATCCTAGGCCGTCCCCTGGTCTCCATAGGGGATCAGCGCATGGACCTCTCGCCCCGCGAGCTGCTCGCGTCCCTTCAGGAAGGCGAGCTCGATCAGGAAGCTGCAGCCGGCGACTGCTCCGCCGAGCTGCTCGACGAGGTCGCAGAGCGCCCGCGCGGTGCCGCCGGTGGCCAGCAGGTCGTCGTGAACCAGCACGCGTGCACCCTTCGCGAGTGCGTCGGTGTGTATCTCGAGCTCCGATGAGCCGTACTCGAGCAGGTAGGAGGCGCTGACGGTCTCGTAGGGCAGCTTGCCCGGCTTGCGGGCCAACACGAAGCCGGCGCCCAACTCGAGCGCGAGGGCTGGCCCGAGCAGGAAGCCACGCGCCTCGGCGGCGACGACGCAGTCGACGTGCAGCGGCCTTGCGAGATCGGCCAAACGCTGCACGGCCTCGCGCAGCGCGCCGGCGTCGGCGAGGAGCGGCGTCAGGTCCTTGAACACGATCCCCGGGCTCGGGAAGTCCGGGATGTCACGGATCAGCGCCCGCAGATCGGCGAGATCGGTGGGGGCGCCCCCGCTCACCGGACGATCTTGCGCAGGTCCCTGATCAGCAGCAGGTGCTTGAGGTGGGTCGCCACGGCGGCGAGATTCTCCAGTGCGTCGACCGCCTCTTTGCGCCGCTCGGGGTTGCGCGAGCGCAGCGCCGGGGCAAGGATCTGCTGCAGCAGGTTGGCCTCGCGGTCGGCGGAGGAGCGGAACACCCTGAGGTTGCGGCCGCCGACGCCATAGCGGGCGAGCTCGGCGACGGCCGCGATGATCTCCCGCTCCGTCTCATCGAAGTAGCGCACCCCACCGCGCAGCTCGCCCTTGACGACGCCGTACTCTTCGAGCTCCTTGACCAGCTTGCCCTCGGCCTTGGTGTCCTCCAGGACGTCGTCGATCGAGTAGAGCGCGCCGGTCGCTTCACGCACGCTCACGCTCGGCCGCCACGTGCGCGGCGTCTCGCGGCCCGAGCGCGCGGGGACGGGCGCAGAGTCCCCGGAGCGGCCGGCGGCCAGCTCCTGGCGGATCACGCGTAGCGGCAGGAACTCATCGCGTTGCATGCGCAGGATCGTGCGCAGGCGGGCGAGGTCGCCGGGCGTGTAGAGGCGGTAGCCGCCCGGGGTTCGTCGGGGCGTGAGCAGCTTCTGGTCCTCCAGGTAACGGATCTTCGAGATCGAGATGTCCGGGAACTCCTGGGCCAGGGCCTTGCAGACGGCGCCGATCGTCAGCGACTTCTGCCGCTTGGACGGATCCACCTCCGATGACGCCGCGGGCGCTTGTGCGCCGAGCTCGACTTCGAGCTGCTCGGCCTCGCTGGGTGTCGCCCGGGTCGCCATCAGCGCTCGTGGAAGGTCAGCTTGTACTTGCCGATCTGCAGCTCATCGCCCTCGTCGAGCTGCTGGGACTCGATGCGCTGGCGATTGACGTAGGTCCCGTTGAGGGAACCGAGGTCGTCGAGATGCCAGCCGTCGCCGCGGCGGATCAGCAATGCATGGTCTCGTGAGACGGTGACGTCGTCGAGGAACACCTCGGCATCGGGGCGGCGGCCGATCGACATGCGCTCGCCGTCGACCGGGAAGCTCTCCCCCTCGCGCCCGCCCCCGGCGCGGATCACGAGCGCAGGGCCGGTCGCCGTGACCTCGCCGATCTCGACCGGAACGAGCTCGCCGGTCTCGTCGATCCGGTAGGTCGCCGTGACCGGGTCGCCCGCGCCCTCGGAGGGTCGCTCGAGCAGGGCGCCGCAGCGCTGGCAGTAGTTGGCGCCCTCGCTGTTGAGGAAGCCGCACTCTGTGCAGTGCATGGCCATCGCAGACCTAGGCCCCCCTGCGGCGTCGTGAACGCCGCGTCGCTATTGCCGCCGCCGACACGAGCGATCCCTCACTCCGCGCCCTCGGGCTGGCGATGGGAGAGGATCTCGGTCAGCTTCTGCACGTCTTCGCCGCTGATCGCGAGATCGCCGCCGTCGTGCTGCTTGCGCAGGCGATTGACGAGCTCCGCGCGAAGGATGTCGATCTTGCCGTGCAGGATGCGTCGCCTGTAGGAGATCTCGGTCTCCTCCTCGGTGAGCTGCCGGATGACGTCTTTCAATTCGACGTCGGTCAGCGTTCCGAGGTCGGGAAAAGTCTCGTCCATGTGCTCTTTCTCCCCTCGCGCGCGGGTGGCCGGGCCACGTCTCCCGGCGGGAGGCGGCGGGCGGCCGGAGGCGCCAGTATAGACCACAGGGTCAGGCTGAGGCTTAGAGTCGCTTTCCGGGTGGTTGCCCGTCTTTTTCCGAGAGAGGGGAAGGGAAGAACGAGAAGTCGTTCGGGACTCTTCCGTCCTTTCCGAGAGAGAGAGGGAAGAGAAAGAAGTCTTTCGCGTCTTCGAGAGAGACAGGGAGAGAGGAGGAAAGAGAAGTACAGGCTCAGGCGTTGCCGTGCGAATCCTCACGGCCCTTTTCTTTTCTTTCTCTTCCTCTCTCCCCTGCTCGCCGCTCCGCGAGTTGGCGGCGGCCGCTGCGGGCGTAGAGCACGGTCGCGAGGATCGCGAGCGCCAGCCCCACGTACAGCAACACTTCGCCGAGCCGCAGCAGCCCGGTCATCGGGAAGAAGAGCGCTCCCAGCACGGGCGCGACGGCGAGCCGTCCGGGCCAGTTGATGCGCAGGTCGACGCCGTGGCTCAGCCCGTAGCGACCGAGTGCGAGCATCACGAGCTCCCGCCCGGCGAGAACTGCCAGCGCCCAGCGAGGAAGCAGGTCGAATCGCCAGTCGACGATCACGCCGCTCACGACCAAGAGCCGATCGGTGATGGGGTCCATGAGCGCGCCCAGGCGGCTGTACTGGCGAGTTACCCGCGCGGCGATGCCGTCCGCGTAGTCCCCCCAGCCGATCACGGCGAAGAGCGTCGCGGCAAGCGGATCCTGCCCGTCACCGCTCGACAGGGCGACGATCAGGAAGACCGGGATCAGGGCGAGGCGGAGGAAGCCGATCGCGTTGGGGATCGTCAACGGGTTCAGGGGCGCGCCCGCTTCGGTCTGCGGAGGGGGAGGTCCCGAGCGGTCGAGACCGGAGAGGCGCGCGAAGGTCAGCTTCGGAGGGCGCCAACGCGGCCGCTCCCTGCGCCCGTCAGCCTGGCGAGGGCCGCCATGGCGCGGTGCCCGGGGCTCTACGGGAGGCTCCGCCACAGCTCGTGCAGAGCGCCGAGCAGCGCCTCCGGCTCGGCCTCGAGTGGCAGCGGCGGCGCCTGCTCTCGGCCGCGACGGATCTGCACCTCGATCTCGCCCGACTCCAGCGAGCG
>DASWFM010000101.1:0-9196 GCA_036394235.1 Solirubrobacteraceae bacterium
CGGCCGGCGCCGCCGAGTTGCGCAATAGACTTGTGGTTATGGACAACGTGGTCCCGCTGCCGCCCAAGGGCAAGTCCCGGACGGCAGCCAAGACGGCCGCGCCGCGCCGCAGGAGGCGGCGCTCCAAGACCGCGCTGGTGCTCGGCGGCGGCGGCTTCACCGGGGCCGTCTACGAGATCGGCGCCCTGCGCGCCCTCGACCTGCTCGCCGTCAACAGCACCGTCAACAACTTCGACGTCTACGTCGGCACCTCGGCCGGCTCATTCATCGCGGCCCTCTGTGCAAACGGTGTGACGCCCGAGGAGATGATGAGGGTGGTGACCCGCAAGGGCACGCCGGCCTTCAAGGACATCGACATCAGCGACCTGCTCCGCCCGAACCTCCTGGAGTTCGCGCGCAAGGGCGCAACGGTGCCGCTGAAAGCGCTCTCGGCTCTGAAGCAGATCGCCACCAGCCGCGGGGGCGTCTCCGCGATGGACCTGGCGCTGGGGCTAGCCGACGTGCTCCCCTCCGGCCTCTATACGGGCGCGGGCATCGAGAAGTACCTGGACGAGGTCCTCGCCGAACCGGGACGCAGCAACGACTTCCGGAAGCTCGACTGCGAGCTGTACCTGACGGCCACGGACCTCGACACCTGCGAGAGGATCGTCTTCGGCCTCGAGGGCATGGACGACGTACCGATCTCGACGGCCGTGAGGGCCTCGGGGGCGCTGCCGATGGTCTACTCGCCGGTCGAAGTCGGGGATCGGGAGCTGATCGACGGCGGCATCGTCTCGACGACCAATCTCGACCTCGCCATCGAGGCCGGCGCGAAGCTCGTGATCGTGATCAACCCGATCGTGCCCTACGTCAACGATTTCGCGAGCACCGTCTCGACGCTGCGCGGAAAGCGCCCGCGGCGCGTCTCGGACATGGGCTTCGCCCAGATCGGCTACCAGGTCTTCAAGCTCGTCGCCCACCAGCGCCTGCACGAACTCGCCAAGGGTTGGGAGGCCCGCTATCCGGGCGTCGACATCGTCCTGATCGAGCCCGAGGCGACCGACGAGCTGATGTTCCAGACATCGATCATGAGCTTCAACTCCCGCGTCGAGATCGCCCGGCACGGCTTCGAGTCGGTGACCCGGCAGCTCGCGGGCGAATATGAGCGCTACGAGGCTGTCGCCGAGCGCCACGGCCTCGACATCTCCGCCAAGCGCGTCCGCCAGGTGGTGGCGCACTTCGACGAAGAGCCCGGGGAGGTCAGCGCCTGGCGGAAGATCCTCGAGGGCACCACCGGCGCGCTGCTCCGCCAAGCCGGCTCGGGCTGAGCCCACTCGGCGCCCCTCTCCCTATATGGATTTGCCGATCGCCTCGAGAAGGCGGTTGCTGGCACGCTCCGAGCGCAGGGCGATGCGGACGTGTTGAGGCTCGCCGAGGGCGTCGCCGGCGGCGATCAGCACGCCGGTCTGGGCGAGGCGGGCGGCGAGCTCGGAGCCGCTCACCGCCGGATGGGCGGCCCACACGAAGTTGGCCTGGCTGTCTGAGACCTCGAAGCCCATCTCGCGCAGCGCCGCGGTCACCCGGGGTCGCTCTTTGTGGATCGCCGCGACGCGCTTCGCGACGATCGCAGAGCAGCTGCGGAGCGCCTCGAAGGCGCCCGCCTGGGAGAGCTCGGAGACGCCGAGGTCGGGCTCGAGCTCGGCCAGCAGCTCGCCAGAGCCGGGACCGCCGATCACGTAGCCGATCCGCAGCCCCGCAAGGCCCCAGGCCTTCGAGAAGCTGCGGAAGACAAGCAGTCGCGGGTGCTCCTCGAGCAGCGCGATTGAGCTGTCGCCGGGCTGCGCGTCGGCGAAGTCCACGAGGGCCTCGTCGAGCAGCACCGCCACGCCCTCGGGGAGCCCCGTCAGCAGCCTCTCGAGCTCACCCGTCGCGAACAGCTCGCCGCTCGGGTCATCGGGGCTTGCGAGGACGATTGCCCGCACATCGGCGCTCTGCGCGGCCTCCAGGAGCGTGTCGACGCCGCCTTCGATCCGCACGGCCTGGCCATGGGCCCGTCGCGCCATCAGCGGATACAGAGGGTAGGAGGGCCACCGCGTAAGCAGCTGCTGGCCGGGGGAGATCAGCGCCCGGGTGGCCGCCGAGAGCAGCTCCGCGGCGCCATTGCCCAGCACGAGCCGCTCGGGCTCCACGCCGTGGCGCTCGGCGAGGAGGTTCCGCAGCTCCGTGCCCCGCAGGTGGGGGTACTGGTGCAGGCCCCTGCGGGCCACGAAGGTGATCGCGTTGACGATCCGGGGATGGGGCAGCTCGGGCCAGGTGGTCTGCGACAGGTCGAGCACGTCGACGCGGGTGAGCGCTTTACGGCGTCGCTCGGCTGCTTCCTCGCGGAGCGTCTCGTTGACCTCCTCCTCGGACATCGCTTCGAACTGCTTGTAGTAGTCCAGGAGGCCCATATGGCTCGTTCTAGCAGCGCGGAGCCGCGCCGGACCGGCTCCTCACGGGCACCGGGGGCGCCCGCTCAGGCGCCGGGCCTACCCGAGAAGGTGCTCGAGCCCGGGCCGTGGATGACGAGGAACCAGAACGCGAACACGGCCCCGCAGAGAACCGCCGTGGCGCCGAAGATCTTGCCCATCACGCCCGTGCGCTGGTCATAGCCTGCGGCACGGCGGACGAGGATCCAGGCATTGTCCATGCGCTTCAGCAGCGACAACGCCCCGAACAGCAGCGCGAACAACGAAGCGAAGGCGACGAGGATGCCGAGGCTGACGCTGCCGGTCAGGTAGTTGACCTGTGAGCCGATCCACAGGCACGCCACGGGGATCGGGCCCCAGCAGAGGATCGACACGAACACCATCCCCGCGAACAGCGTGCCTGCCACCGAGCCGTCGACACGCTGGCGTTTCTCGCCCTTGCGCTCGGGCGTGTCGCGGTAGTGGATCGGCGCCGTGCCCGGCCTCCGGCCGACGAACAGGCCGCCGTTCTCAGAAGGGTCCGTGCGCATCGCTAGCCGGCGTAGAGGGAGTCGAACAGCTCTTTGTACTTCTCGTTGACCACATTGCGCTTGACCTTCAAGGTAGGCGTCAGCTCGCCGGTGGCCTGCGAGAGGTCATGGTCGAGGATCACGAACTTCTTGACCTGCTCGACCTGCGCGTATTTCGAGTTGGCGCGGTCGATCTCGCCCTGGATCAGCTCGAGCACGGCGGGCTCGGTGGAGAGCGTCGCGACGTCCTCGGGCAGGCCATGTTCGCGGGCGAAGACGGGGATCTCTTCCTCGTCGAGCGTAATCAGCACGACGGGGAAGGGCCGGGCGTCGCCGTGCATCACCGCCTGGGAGATCCAGCGGCTCTGCTTGAGGTCGTTCTCGATGTTCGCGGGCGTCAGGTTCTTGCCGCCCGCGGTGATGATGATGTCCTTCTTACGGCCGGTGATCGAGAGGTAGCCGTCCTCGTCGAGCGAGCCGAGGTCGCCCGTGTGGAGCCACCCGTGCTCGATCGCTCCGAAGCTCGTCGAGGCCTGGTTGTGGTAGCCCTCGAAGATGTTCGGGCCCTTGATCAGGATCTCGCCGTCCTCGGCGATCCTGATCTCGACGCCCGGAAGGGCCTTGCCGACCGTGCCGAAGCGGTGCTCGGCGACCGTCGAGGTCGTGGCGGCGGTGGCCGTCTCGGTCATGCCATAGCCCTCCAGCACCGGCACGCCGCAGGCCCAGAAGAATTCGAGGATCTCCTTGGCGATCGGGGCGGCGCCGCTGGTCGCATGACGAACGCGCCCGCCGAAGATCGCACGGACGTTGGCGAAGAAACGCTCATCCGCTTCATCGAAGGCCTTCTGCATCGGCTCCGGCACGTCTTCGCCGCGATTGATCATGTCCCGTACCTTCACGCCGAGCGCGATCGCGTCCTCTGCCTCCTTGCGCTGCTCCGGCTCCATCGCCTGGACCGCCCCGTGGGCGAGCGTGTAGATCTTCTCGAAGACCCTCGGCACGGATGGCAGATAGGTCGGTTTGACCTCCTGGAGCTCGGGGATGATCTCCTTCGTGTCGCCCCCGAAGTAGGCGAGCGTGCCGCCGAGGTCGAAGACCGCGAGCTGGATCAGCAGGGCGAAGGAGTGGGCGAGGGGGAGGTAGAGGTAGATCACCTCGTCCCCCTGGATCTCCCCGGCCTCCCCGACCATCTCGACGATCGCGCTGTAGTTGCCATGCGTCAGCACGCATCCCTTCGGCGGCCCGGTCGTGCCGGAGGTGTAGATGAAGGTGAAGGGGTCCTCGGGCTTGACCGCCGCGCGGCGCGCTTCGAGCTCATCGGCGGGCCTGCCGGCGCCGCGGCTGCGGACCTCATCGAGCGCGATCGCGCCGAGGGGGGCCTCGGAGGGGCCGGAGCCGTTGCCCGAGGCGCCACCGGGGGCGGGGTCCATGATGATCACGGTGCGCAGGTTCGGGACCCTGTCCTTGATCTCGACGATCTTCGCCAGTTGCGACTCGTCCTCCACGACAATCGCCACAGCTCCCGAGTCGGAGAGCACCCAGAGGCACTCCTCGGGGGAGTTCGTCTGGTAGATCGGCACGACGACCGCGCCCACCGAGGTCGCCGCCATGTCGGCGTAGGTCCACTCAGGCCTTGTGTTGCCGAGGATGCAGACACGCTCACCGCGCTCAATGCCGACGTCGATCAGGCCGAGGCCGATCTCCTGGACGATCTCGCCGAGGGCCGCGTAGCTCACGTCGTGCCAGTCGCCGTCGCGCTTGTAGCGAATCGCCGCCCGATCGCCGAACTCGGCGACCGAACGGGGGATGAGGCCGGCAATCGTCTTCGCCCCCGTGCTCGTGGTTGCGGCCTCCATCGCTACTCCCCTCTCACTCTCCGGAAAATGGTGTCTTGATGTTAGAGGGTGGCGAGTGGCGACTGGCTGCTTCGCCAACGTGATCGGGGCGCCTCAGACCGGGTTCGGCACATCCAGGAAGATGTGCTCGACCGCGAAGCGTGCGGCAAGATGCTCGCCGAGGGCTCTGATGCCGAAGGTCTCCGTGGCGTAATGGCCGGCGGCGATCACGTGCACGCC
The DNA here is from genome assembly GCA_036394235.1 of Solirubrobacteraceae bacterium. Lineage (GTDB taxonomy): Bacteria > Actinomycetota > Thermoleophilia > Solirubrobacterales > Solirubrobacteraceae > Palsa-744. The sequence goes on from DASWFM010000101.1 coordinate 5,032, forward strand.
CAGCTCCCGCGCGGAGGCGGTGACCCGCTCGGAGGGCTCGCCGGTGAGCAACGCCTGGGCACCCGCCGCCGCGGCCTCCGCGATGTAGTCCGAGCCTGCGCCGGAGACGATCGCAAGCCGCTTCACGAGCGGCTCGCCGCCGTCCAGGACGAGGGGGGCTCGGTCTGTGACCTCGGCGATCTGGCTGATCAGCTCTCCGCTCGGCAGGCCATCGGCCGCGAACGTGGCGAGCACACCGATCGTGGCTCCGTGGTGATCGCCGAAGGGCTCGAGCTGCTCGGCGCCGAGTGCCTTCGCGAGCAATGCGTTGTTGCCGAGCTCGGGGTGGGCGTCGAGGGGAAGGTGGTAGGCCGCCAGCGCGATGTCCGCCGCGAAGAGGATCTGCAGGCGACGCTTCATCGTCGTGTCGATCGTGCGCACGCCGGGGCCCCAGAAGAGGCCATGGTGGACGACCAGCAGCTGCGCTTGCGCCGCTGCCGCCCGTTCGAAGGTCTCCGCATTGGCAGAGACAGCCGTCGCGATCAGGCTCGCCTCCTGCGCGCCGGGGACCTGGAGACCATTGACGCAGTAGTCATCGAATCGCTCCGGCTCGAGCAGGGAGTCGGCCTCGGCGAGGATCTCGGAGACGCGGGCGGCGATGGCGCGACGATAACGGGCCTCCGAGCGCTGCGGAGCGAGGTGTGTGCGGAGCGCCCGGGCCGCGAGGGAGGGGGAGGAGGAGGGGAAGGAGGAGAAGGAGGACGAGGGAAGGACGGGAGGAGGAGGAGAAGAAGAAGGACGAGAAGGACGAGAAGGACGGAGGAGGAGAAGAAGGAGAACAAGGCCCGCGCGCGCCTGCGCCGAGAAGGGTCGGCCGCCGTGGCGCCTGCTCCGGTGTGTGATACTGCCCGATGCATCGGGGCGTGGCGCAGCCTGGTAGCGCGCACCGTTCGGGTCGGTGAGGTCCCCGGTTCGAATCCGGGCGCCCCGATTGAAGCTTGTTGGTTGCTGGAACGATTGGCGGACAAGCATTGCTGAGCGCACCTGGATGTCTCTGTCTCGGTCAAGCTCTGATCGGCGCGTTGCGACGGCGGACGTGTGTCGCTGCTACCTACTAAGGCCGGGCCGGTCCCGGACCGGCTGACGATCTGGCCGATTGACGACGGTCGGTATGGCCTCGACGCGACCTTTCAGGGAGGCACCGGCTACGAACGTGCGCTGCGGCACCGCGATCAGCTCGAGCAGGACCGCGTCCCCCATACATTCCGTCAGGAGCTCGACGGCGGATGGACGCTCCGCTTCGGGCCTTTGCCGGCCGCGGACATTGCGGTGGCGTTGGGAGCGTTCGTGTACTAGCGGTGGCGGCGTAAAGCGAGGCGCTCGAGGTTCGACGGGCGGGCGCTCTCGGCTATACCGGTGTATACTGAGCATTATGAAGATCGTCAAGGTCCGCCGCGTCGGCAACAGCAACGTGATCTCGCTCCCTCGGGAGCTCGAGGCGCAGGGCTATGTGCCCGGGGCTTCGGTGCTCGTGGAACAGCTGCCGGACGGTGAGCTGCGGGTCATGTCTACCGAGAAGGTCCGGGAGCGCATCCGTGAGGTTGGCGAGCGCCTGGTGGGCGAGCACGGCGAGGCACTCGAGATCCTCGCCAACCACGATCCGGACGCTCCGAAGCGGTAGGACGCGATGGCCGAGGATCAGCCCGGCGAGCTCGAGCCGGTCTATCTGACGCTGGCCGACGTCCTCGAGCTCTATGCGCTGATCATCGGCGCGACGGCGACCGAGGCGGCCGACCAGCTGCGCAACGGTCCCGGCCTTGAGGGCGCGATCGCCCGTCCCGAGACTTATGCCCACTACGAGGACGCTGACCTCGCGCTCCAAGCCGCCGTCCTCGCGCACGGCATCGCGGAGAGCCGGTGCTTCATCGACGGCAACAAGCGCACAGCGCTGATCGCGATGCTCGTATTCCTGGAGATCAACGGTTGGCGTCTCGAGGCTTCGGACCCCGAACTGGCCGACTGGATCCTCAGCTTCAGCGCAGGCGCATCACCGGAGAGGGTCGCCGCCCTCCTCGGCCCTGCGATGCGCCCCCTCGGATAAGCGGCGCTGTGTATCCCGCGAACGACGCTGTCGCTAGTGGTCGGCCTCATCCCCTCCCGACGGCTTGCGAGGCGCGCTCGACGGGCCTCCGGCATCAGCCGCTGACGCCCCCGGCCCCGCGTTCGCCCCCGGCCCCGCGTTCGCCCCCGCAGGAGCGGCGATGCCGCTCGGCCGGCCCGACGCGTGCGCGTAGGCATGGACGTCCCTCGTGAGCTTCAGGATCTGGTTGGAGATGTCCAGCAGTTGACGGTTCTGCTGATCCTCCTCCTGCACCGTCGTCCATTGCTCGTTGGAGATCACCTGCCGCTTGGCGTCGGCTCGGTTCTGGCTGATCATCACGAACGTCGACAGGAAGATCGCCTCGAGTGAGACGATCATCGTGAGCAGGCCGAACGGATATTTCTCGACGCCGAAGCCGATCCAGCTTGCAAACCAGATGATGTGGATGTAGACGAACGTCATCGACCCGGAGAACCGGGTGATGTTGTCCGCGATCTTGTTCTGCTCGTTCGTCGCGCGTTCCTCGGCGTGCTTCATCTGCGCCGGGCTGATGGGCTCAGGCACCTTTGGCGTCAGGCCAATCCGTGCCAGGCCAGTCGTGTACTTGTTCATGGTGTTCATCGCACGGTCCTCATCCGTCGGTGCCGAGCACGACGATGTCGAGGCCGGCTCAGGCGCCCGCCGAAGTCGTGCTCCGGTGCCGACCCAGTTTCGCCTTGAGCTCTTCGATCTTGGCGTGAATGTCGGCCTTCTGCTTGGCCATGCGCTGTTCGCGCAGCACCTTCCGCGCCTGTCGCTTCGCGGCCTTCTGCGCCTCATCGGCGGCCGCGATCTCGGCTTCGACATCGACGGCCGTGCGCCTCAGCACGTCCCCGCCGAGCTCCGACATGGCGGTGTCGACCACATCCGGGCTCGGCTCGCCGACCTCGGCCAGCAACGTGGTGCGGTCCGGCCGTGCCTGACGCGAGATGTCGGCAAGCACGGATTCGGTGTCGTCATCGTCATCGATGTCGAACAACGATCCGACCAGCAGCCCGGTGGCGCCACCGATCAGCACGCCAAACGGCCCGAACAGCACACCAATCAGTAGACCGAGGATCCCGCCCGTCGCGGTTCCGGTGACCCCGTTGTCATCGATCTCGTCCTTGATCTCGAGCTGGCCGTCCTCATGCCGGACGATGACCGCCGCGGCGGTCAGATCGAGCTGGTTCTGGCCGTCCAGCTCCTTGAGCTTGGTCATTGCCTCGTAGGCGTTCGCGTCGACCTCGAAGCTGACGACGATGACGTTGGTGGGGGAAGCGGCCTCATCGGCCATGGCGCGTTCCTTTCTTCGCTGAGTGCTGACAAGACGAGCCTCGGTCGCGGCGCGCCGTCAGCCAATAACTGAGATCGGCTCCACCGACAGCGCGTGCTTATGGCTCCGTCGGGGCGATCCGCTTCGCCCGGCGGCCGGCTAAACGCCGCCGGTGGCGGCGGCAACGGCGAGTCGCCCCCCCGCCAGCGCCCCCAGATCCACCTCGTCGAGGCTCTTGACGACGATGTCCGCGCGTGCCGCGGCGAGCAGCTCGGCGTCGTCCTTGCGAGCGATGCCGATCGCACCCATCGCGCCGGCCTTCGCGGCCTGCACGCCGGCGGCGGCATCCTCCATCACGATCGCCTCCTCCGGCGCGACTTTGAGTTCCTCCGCTGCGGCGAGGAACAGTTCGGGGTCGGGCTTTCCGTGCGCGAAGTCTCGACCGGAGACGTCGGCGTCGAAGTATTCGAGCAGCGTCAGGCCGGGGCGGATCGTCGCCGAGGAGATCCCCTGCTGCTCGGCGAACCTGTCCAGCCGGATCTGGCGAAGGAACAATCCCGCGTTCTTCGACGACGAGGCCGCTGCCACTCGCATCCCAGCGTCCTTGACGGCGATGATGAACCGCAGCGCGTCCGGATACGCCGTGAAGTCCCCGGCTTCGATCAGCTCCACCACCATCGCCTGCTTTCGCTGGGCGTACTCGAGCAACCGGTGCTCGTCCTCATCGTCCGGGATGTGGAAGTACTCGAACGCCGCTCGTGCCCCGCTGAGGCGGGGCTTGCCCGACATCT
>DASWFM010000102.1:0-5163 GCA_036394235.1 Solirubrobacteraceae bacterium
CGGAGAGATCGCCCGTGAGGAGCGCGAGGCGCTCGAACCGGTCTTCCCCGACGAGCCGCGCCCGCCTGCACTCGACGACGAGCCTCTCCCGGCCCCGCTCGATGAAGCGCCGCCGCAGGGCGACCCGCTGGCAGAAGCGGCCGGAGTTCACGAGCGCTTCGAGGGCGAGGCGCCGGCGGCCGAGATGCCTGGATCGAACGAGCCGCCGGCGGAACAGGAACTCGCCGGAAGTGCCGTCCCGGATCTGTCGGCGGTCGGCCTCGAAACGGCGGAGCTCGACATGGAGGCTGTGCTCGAGCAGGACGCCCGTCTCGCCGAGCAGGCGCCGGCCGCCGCACCCGGCGTCGTCCACGAGGCGGATGTCGAAGACGAGCTGCTCGAATGGGAGGTCCCCGACCGCTCGAACGAGCCGCCACCCGAGCCGATCCCGGGTCAGGAGCGCCTCACCTTCGAGTAGTCCGCCTCGCTTGGATCGAGGTCCCGGAACCGGAACCGGAACCGGAAGCGGGAGCGGAAGTGGGACCGGAACCGGAACCGGAACCGGAAGCGGCAGGCCGGCCGACTGAATTGGCGAGCGCCTCCCGTGCGCTCGCGGCGGCCGGCCTGCGGCTTCAGTGGCTCGGCGAGGGTCCCCCGACCAGCCGAGCGCTCCCCCATCACGAGCTTCCGCTTTCGCCTTCCGAGCAGCCGTTCTTGGTGATCGGGCTGTGGCTGGCGTGCGCGACGCCTACGGTGTCCAGCCTTGCTGTGAACAACTCGACCCTCCCTGGCGGTCACCTGGCGGTCGAGCTGTCTCGAGGGTGAGACCTCTGACTTTGCGCCCCCGCCTCACGACGGGTTTGCCCTTGCAGTCGGTTCGGCGGTGTGGGGGGCGATTGTACGGACGTCTCGCCGTCACGCAAGGCAATTCGACATATGTACTAGAGCGGGAGCGCAGCGCCCCGGCCGCGGCCGGGCAGATAGGGTGAAGAGAATGCTGAGGCTGATGTTCCTCCCCTTCCGCTTCGCCGGCGGATTGATCGCGGGGGTGCTGGCGACCAGGCTGTTCGAGCGGATCTGGCGCGTGATCGACAAGGAGAAGGCACCCGATCCCGGGCAGCGCGAGATCTCGATCGGGAAGCTCGCGACGGCGCTGCTCGTGCAGGGTGCCGTGTTCCGTGCCGTCCGCGGCCTCGTCGACCACGGATCGAGAGAGGCCTTCCGCCGCCTCACCGGGCGCTGGCCAGGCGAGGAGCGAGCCGCGCCCGAGGACAGCTAGCGCCAGGTGACCCTCACCGGTCGTTCGTTCCTTCACGCCGCACGCCGCGAATCGGCTTCCTGGACACTGCCGACGAGTTCCTGGCCTTCTCCGAGGACGTGGAGCGCCTGCCGACGCCGGTGTTCGAGACCGGCGAGCTACCCGCCGCCGGCGGGCCGAGGATCGTCGTAGACGATTCAGCGCTCGACGCGAAGCGCCACCGCAAACGCGCGCGTTAGGCTTCCATGGTCCACGAGGGAGGAGGCGATATGGCCGAGACGCCCACGCTGTATGTCTGCCACGGCGATGAAGGGGGCCCGAGCGTTCACCCCTGCCGGCGCGTCCAGGAGGCGCTGCACGACGCCGGGGTCGAGTACGAGAAGGTCGTCGCGGCACACGGCAGCCCGATCCCGTTCCTGCGCAAAGGCTCGCGCGAGCAGCTTCGCGCCGCCACCGGCCAGGCGAAGCTGCCGGCGATGAAGCTCGCGGACGGCACCGTCCTTCACCACTCGCGCGAGATCCTGCACTGGATCCGCGACCGCTCCCCAGCCGCCTGAGCCCGGGTCCGCTCAGGTCTCCTCGGCGCGCTGCTCGCCGCCATCCGGAGCCGCGTCGATCGCGGAGTTGACGAGCGCGCGAACGAGCGGATGGGCGTCGCCGGAGTGCCAGACCAGCGAGACGGTCGCGGGCGCTGCGTCGAGCAGCGGTACGGCCCGGACGGTCGAGAGCACGTGGGTGACGAGTTGCGCATCGGCGCTCGGCAGGGCCGTGAAGGCTCCTCCACCCGCCGATTGTCCGAGGCGCCCGAGCATCTCCAGGGAGGTGGAGACGTGGTCGTCTGTGCTGGAAGCCGGGGGGCCCCCGCGGTGGTCATCGAGGCTGTGGAAGCCGGCCCATCCTTTCTGCACCATCGGGTGATAGCTGATGAAGGTCTCGTCGAGGACCTCAGCGACACGCGCGCTTTCAGCCGCCGCGATCGGGTGACCGGCCGGCGCGAGCAGCACACGCGGCTCGACACGCACGACGTGCACCTCGATGTGGTCGCCCAGCTCCGGCGGCTGGCAGAAGGCGACGTCGACGTTCTCCAGCCACGTCCGGGTGGCCCCGCGCGGAAAGGGCAGCTCGCGGAAGGACACTTCGGCCTCCGGATGTGCCCGGGCGAACGCGGTAAACAGAGCTGGCGCTGTCATCGCGGGCGGGGGGCCGATGAAGCCCACCTCGATGACCCCCCTGGCCGCGCGCGCGAGCGATTGTGCCGTCAGCTGGACGTCGCGCTCGGTGTCGACCACGGCTTGTGCCTTCTCCAGGAACGCCTCGCCGTCGGGCGTCAGCCGGACGCCTCGAGGGTGACGCTCGAGTAGCTGCAGCCCGAGCTCGTGCTCGAGCTGCGAGATCGCCTGCGAGAGCGCAGGCTGGGCGATGTAGAGCTTCTCGGCCGCCCGGGTGATTTGGCCCTCTTCGGCGACCGTCACGAAATACCGCAGTTGATCGGTCTTGAAGCTCATCTTGCGCCGCACCTCTGCCGCCCCTCGGCAGAGCCGGCGTGCCGATCATATTTCCGAACCGCTCAGGCTGTCGGCAGGCTTACGCCGAAAGGACGTAGCGGGCGCGCCGCCGGCTGGCGCCGCGCCGGTTCACCGCTCGGCGGCGTCGAGCGGGAGTTGACCCAGCGCTCCGCGGCCGGCGACCGCCTCCTCCGCCTCCTTGAAGGGAAGCGTTTCCAGCAGGCCCGCCCGTTCGAAGGCGACCTGGACGGCCTGAGGGCCTCGGATCAGCCGGAAGCCGTAGCCACGTTTCTCGCAGAGGCCACACCGGAAGGCGATCACGGCGACTCCAACGGGGTCGATGCTCGTGAGATCGCGCAGGTCGAGGGTGATGTCGGTCACCCCTTCTTCGCAGAGCCGCTCGATCTCGAGCTCCAAGGCGTGAGCCGAGCGGTGGGTCAGCTCACCCGTGAGGACCAGCCTGTGGTTCCAGGTGTCGACGCTGGTTAGCACCAGCTCCGCGGCCTCCGGCCGCGGACGGGGCGGGTCGGGCTCGAGCCGCACGGACTCGGGCGGGTCCAAGGTGGCGGGTCCACCCCTGCTGAACCTTGCTCCTATGTTCACTGCCGGCGTCGTCAGATGACGTTTCATGATTGCTCCTTCCAGAGCAGCTTCGAAGATCTCCAGATGCATCCAGCGGTCGGCCGGACGCGGTTTGGGAGTGACGGGCGGGGCTAGCCCGGTCGCTCTGGGATCAGTACGAAGAACGCCGTGAGGAAGGCGCGGCTCGAGAGCCGCAGGCGCCGTAGCGCGTGAGGAGCGGCGAGCAGCAGCAGCGCCGCGAAAGTCAGGAAGCCGGACATGCCTACGCCGCCGCCCGCCGCACCCGCGGCGACGCCGCCGCCGGCACCACCGGGCTCGGGTTCAGGCGCCGGCATTTGGGGTCGCCCGCCGCCGGCGGTGCCGCCTGTGTGGCCGTCCTTGGCCTGGCCGCCTGCAGCCCCGTTGAGGATGGCGGCGACTGTCGCGACCGTCGTGGTGTCGATGCTCGCCATTGCTCCGATGGTCCTCCCCCAACCGCCGGCGCAGCCCGCGGTGCTCGGCCCGCCGAGCACCGACAGTTCGCACCGGCGCTGTTCGGCGCGCTGTTCCGCCTGAGCGCGCGCGGGTGAGAGCGGCGGAGCGGCTTCGTATTGGGCCGGGGACGAAGCAGCGTGGGCGAGCTCCACGACCTCCGAGCCCGTCGGCGCTACAGCTTCGGGCGAAGCGGCGGGAGCCCCACCAGCGGGCGTCGAGGACCCCGGCAGGAGCACGGTTGCCCCGGAGGGGTGTTCGTGTTCTTCGCCGGTCCCATGACCCGGTCCTTCGGGAGATTTTTCTGCTCCCGGTCCTTCGCCCGCCGGAGGCGGCGGTTCACCCGGGGTCGAGGATTCCGCCGGTCCTATGGTTTCGCCCGAAGGCGTTTCGGCCGGCGCCGAGGATCCGGCGGGCGGCGGCGGGGATTCGGGTGCCGGCGTAGATTCGGGAGCCGGCGGAGATTCGGGAGGCGGCGAGGATTCGGGCGGCGGCGAGGAGGATTCTGCCGGAGGCGTTTCAGCGGGCACCGACGTTTCGCCCGCGCCGGCCCCTGTCAGTTCGGTCGCGCCGATCGTTTCGCTGGGCGGGGATGGAACGCTGCCCCCTTCGGAAGGGCTCTGTTCCGGGGCCCCTGCGAGGGTCTGGGGCGGCGTTCCCGTGGCACCTTCGGTGCCGGAGTCGGCATGCGCGCTGCCGGCCATCACGAGTAGCCCAATAAGCGCCGGTATCACCGGTGCGAGGAGGCGCTGACTGACGATCCGTGTCGAGGCGATTTGCGCTGCCGCGAGCATCTTTCCTCGCTTGGGGCTTTCCCTGAGCCTGGGATGATAAACACCGCCGCGAGGTCATGCGCATAACCCGCTTGGTGTGGGCCAAATACGCGTACCCGATCGCGCAGCGCCGCTTCCGGGATCTCGCTCGTCGGGTGCCGGGCCGCTGTTCTGGCGCGGTGCTCGGCGTTACGAACCGGCGCTACCGCGCCGGGAACCAAAGTCCTTCGATACTGTTCCGCGCGTGCTCGCCGTGAGGAGAGGCTCAAGCGCGGTGACAGTCCGCTCCGCGCTTGCTCTGGCGGTGATCTGGGGGAGCCTGTTCGCGGTGTCACACGATGCCCGCGCAGCCGAACAGCTCGAAGGAATCCACAAGATCAAGCACGTCGTGATGATCATGCAGGAGAACCGCTCCTACGACACGTACTTCGGCACCTATCCGGGCGGCGACGGCATTCCCGGCGGCACCTGTGTCCCGGACCCGGTCCACGAAACGTGCGTGAAGCCGTTCTACAGCGCCGTCGACAAGAGCGAAGGGGGGCCGCACGGGACCGAAGCGGCGAGCGCTGACGTCGATGGCGGCAAGATGGACGGC
>DASWFM010000103.1:0-38932 GCA_036394235.1 Solirubrobacteraceae bacterium
ACCTGATCGACTCCGAGGTCGCGAACGGGCTACGCCGCCGAGTTGCGATCGGGGTGGTGGGGAAGGAGGAGGGGCGGGTGATCGTGAGCACCTGGCAGGCGCTCGGCATCATCCGCTATCCCGCCGTCGCAATGCTCGGGCGGATCTGGGAGCTGCGGGAGAACCTCTCGGCCTACGACGCGACGTACGTCGCACTCGCCGAGGCTCTCGACTGCCCGCTCGTCACGGCCGACAAGCGCTTGAGCCGAGCCGCCGGGATCGGCTGCTCGGTCACGACCGTACCGAGCTGAGCCGCCAACGCTCACCCGGCTGCTTGCCGGGGTACTGCGAGACCGGCTGGCGCAGGTCGATCGACCGCCTCGCGGAGCCCAGCACGGCCGTCGAGGAGGCTCTCACGCTTGCCGGCGAGCTCGCGCCGACGGACGGCTCGGGATGGGCCTCTGTGTGTTACGGTATGGCCATGAGACTGCACATAACGCTCGAGGACGACCTCGTCGCCCGCCTCGACCGCCACGTGGGCCGTCGCCGCCGCAGCGCCTTCATCTCCCAGACGATTCGCAAGGCTCTCGACGGCGAGAGCCGCTGGCAGGACATCGAAGCAAGCCTTGGAGCCCTCGCCGAGCAACAGCATGAATGGGACAGCGACCCTGACCTGTGGGTACGAGCGCAACGCAGCGCTGACGCCGGTCGGCTCGGATGACGCTTGCCGCTGCTCCTCGACACGACGGTCCTGATCGACGCTCTGCGCGGACGCCCCGCGGCCGAGCGGCTCCGTGAGCTGCACCCGATCTCCTCGCCGCCGTGGATCTGCGCGGTCAACGTCGAGGAGGTGATGCGCGGGACGCTGCCGGGCGAGGAGGCTGTGGTGCTGCGGTTCCTGCGGAGCATGCGCCTCGCCCCGCTCGGCGCGGGACAGGGGGAGCTCGCAGGCCGCTGGCGCAGGGACTACGCGCGACAGGGCGTAACGCTCAGCCAGGCAGACTGCCTGATCGCCGCCGCAGCGGTGGGTGTGGGAGCGCGGCTCGCGAGCGGCGACCCGAAGCACTTCCCGATGGCGGAGTTGACGGTGGAGCGCTGGCCCGTCGGCGCGTGAGCGCGCGCCGCTAGCCCCGTAGGCGCTTCTTGCGTCGCCGCTGGGCCCAGATCAGGCGGAACCGCCGCCACAGGGCGCCCATCAGCGCTCACCCGGCTGCTTGCGGGGGTACTGGGAGATCGGCTGGCGCAGGTCGATCGCGGTGGTGACGATGCGGTTCTGTTCGGAGGCGTGGGCCGCCGGGTAGCCCTCGCCCGGGCTCGCCCGCTCGGGCCGCCCGATGTAGCCGAAGTGCATCTCCGGCGGCAGGATCTGCATCAGCCGCGGGAACATGTGAGCGCGGGCACCCATGTTGCGGGGCTCCTCCTGGACCCACAGCACCTCGCGCAGGTTCGGGTAGCGAGCCATCAGCGCCAGGAGCTGGCCTTCCGGGAACGGGTAGAGGAGCTCGACGCGGGCGACCGCGAGGCCGGTGTGCGAGGCGCGTTCGGGATGGCCGACGAGGTCGTAGTAGATCTTGCCCGTGCAGAGCACGAGCCGCGTGACCTGCCCGTCCTCGACGCCCGGCTCGGCGAGCACCGGGTGGAACCGTGTGCCCTCCGCCATCTCCGCGACCGAGCTGGCCGCCTGCGGCAGCCGCAGCAGCGACTTGGGCGTCATCACGATCAGCGGCCGCTGCTTGGCGATGCGCGCTTGGCGGCGCAGCAGGTGGAAGTACTGGGCCGGGGTGGTCGGGCTGGCGACGCGGATGTTCCCCTCGGCCGCCAGCGCGAGGAAGCGCTCGAGCCGCGCCGAGGAGTGCTCTGGGCCGGAGCCCTCGTAGCCGTGGGGCAGCAGCAGCGTCAGCCGTGAGGTCTGCCCCCACTTCGCGAGGCCCGAGACGATGAACTGGTCGATGATCACCTGGGCGCCGTTGACGAAGTCGCCGAACTGGGCCTCCCACAGCACGAGCGTCTCCGGCGCCTCCTGGCTGTAGCCGTACTCGAAGCCCATGCAGGCGAGCTCGGAGAGCGGGCTGTTGTGGAGCTCGAGCGGCGCCGAGGCGTCGGGCAGGTTCTGGATCGGGCAGACGGTCTGGCCGGTCTTCGCGTCGTGCAGCACCATGTGGCGCTGGCTGAACGTGCCGCGCTCGGTGTCCTGGCCGGTGAGCCGCACCGGCGTGCCCTCGGTCAACAGCGAGGCGAAGGCCAGCGCCTCTGCATGTGCCCAGTCGATCTCATGTCCCGGCGAGGCCAGCGCCTCGCGGCGGCGGTCGAGCTGTTTGACCAGCTTCGGGTGCACGGTGAAGCCCTCAGGCGCGCGCAGCAGCTGCTCGCCGAGCTCCCGCAGGCGCGCCGCCGGCACGGCCGTGTCGACGTCCGGGCTGGGCGAGCGGTCGAGCTGGTACTCGCCGGTCGCATGCTTGCCGCCGTGCTCCGCGACCTCGGCGATCTTCGTCTTCAGACGCTGGTGCAGCAGGGTCAGGTTGTCCCATACCTCCTGGTCCTGTTTCTCGAGCTCCTCCTGCGTGACGACCCCTTCGGCGACCAGCCTTTCGCCCCACAGTTCCGCGACGCGCTTCTTGTTCTTGATTTTCGCGTAGCTCTCCGGCTGCGTGTAAGCGGGCTCGTCAGACTCGTTGTGGCCGAAGCGCCGGTAGCCGATCAGGTCGATCAGCACGTCGTGGCCGAACTCCTGACGGAACGCGAACGCCAGGCGCACCGCGCTCGTACAGGCCGGCACGTCGTCGGCGTTGACGTGGATGATCGGAACGTCGAAGCCCTTCGCGAGGTCCGAGGCCCAGCGCGTCGAGCGAGCATCGTCGGGATCGGTCGTGAAGCCGATCTGGTTGTTCATGATCAGGTGGACCGTGCCGCCGACCTTGTAGCCGTCGAGGCCCTGCAGGTTGAGGGTCTCCGGCACGACCCCCTGGGCCGGGAACGAGGCGTCGCCGTGGATCACGATCGGCACGGCCGAGTTCGTGTCCTGGTGGGCGTGAGGACCGCGGCGGGAGGTCTGCGCGGCGCGCGTGGCGCCCTCAACGACCGCGGAGACGAACTCGAGGTGGCTCGGGTTCGACTCCAGGTTCACGCGGATCGTGCCGCCGTCGGGCAGGTTGTAGGTGCCCTGCGTGCCGTGGTGATACTTGACGTCGCCCGTCCCGCCCTGCGGGATCGTCGTGACCACCTCGAGCGTCGAGGCACCCTCGAACTCGGCGAAGATCGTGTCGTAGGCGCGACCCAGGTTGTGCGCGAGCACATTCAGGCGGCCACGATGGGCCATGCCGATCACGACCTCCTGTCCACCGTGCGCGGCGGACAGCTGGATCAACTCGTCGAGCATCGGCACGGTCATGTCGAGGCCCTCGATCGAGAACTGGTGCTGTCCCAGGTAGGCCTTGTGCATGAAGCGCTCGAGCGCATCGACCTCGACCAGGCGCTTGAGCAGCGCGCGGCGCTCGTCGCTGGTCAGATCGTGGCGGAAGGCTCCGGACTCGATGTGCTCACGCAGCCACACCCGCTGGCGGTGGGAGGCGATGTGCTCGATCTCGTAGGCGATCGTGCCGCAGTAGGTCTCCCGCAGGTGCGGCAGCGCGTCGGCCAGGGTCGCACCCGGGACGTACATCTGGAACAGCTTCGCGGGAATGCGCGCCTGCAGCTCTCCTGTCAGGCCCAATGCTTCGGGGTCGAGCCCCGGGTCGCCTTCCGATTCGAAGCCGAGCGGGTCGAGGCGCGCCGCCAGGTGTCCATGGCTGCGCACGCGATGCACATAGGTCGTGGCTGCCTGTACGGCTCGCAGCATCTCCTCGTTGGCGGCCTCGGCCGAGGGCGCCGCTGCCGGCACGATCGCCGCGGCGGCCGCCGGAGCCGGTGGCTGGGGAGACGGGCCGAGCTCGACGCCGAGCGATGCGAAGACGCCCTCGTAGAACTCGTGCTCGCCCTGGAGGTGCTCCTCGATCAATGCGAGAAAGCGGCCCGACTCCGCGCCCTGGATGATCCGGTGGTCATAAGTCGAGGTCATCGTCATGACCTTCTCCGCGCCGATCATCGAGCCGATCGACGCGAGTCCGGGCGGGTAGGCGATCGCGCCGGTGGCGATGATCGTGCCCTGTCCGTTCATCAGCCGAGGAACTGAGGCGATCGTGCCGATCCCGCCGGGGTTCGTGAGCGTGATGTTGCCGCCGACGAGGTCGTCTGCGGTGAGCGAGTTGGTCCTCGCCTTCTCGACCAGTGCGTCGTACGCGTCGAGGAACTCGTCGAAGCCCATCGTTCCCGCGGCGGAGATGACCGGCACCATCAGCGTCCGCGAACCGTCCTTCTTCTCGACGTCGACCGCCAGCCCGAGGTTGACCTGGCCGTCGAGGACGCGGTGCGGCTTGCCGTCCACCTCCTCGAAGTGATTGGCCATCACCGGCATCTGCTCGGCGGCCTTGGCAATCGCGTAGGCGATCAGATGCGTGAAGGAGACCTTGCGGGAGCCCGCCTTCAGCTGCTGGCGGCGGCCGTCGAGCATCGTCACCGTCACCGAGCGGAAGCTCGTGGCCGTGGGGATCGAGCGCGACTGCTCCATGTAGCGCGCCAGCGCCGCGGCGCTCCCCTTTATCAACTGCGATTCGCCGCCCGCGGGCGCCTGCGTGGCAGTCGCGGCGCCGTTGCCGCCGGCCGCGGCCAGCACGTCGGACTTCGTGATGCGCCCGTCCCGGCCGCTGCCGGCGACCGCCCCGAGGTCGACTCCCTCGACAGCTGCGACGCGTGCAGCCACGGGCGAGACACCGGCTGGCGTCGACGCGGTCGCGGCCTCGGCGGGCGGGCTGCTCGCTGCCGTGGTCCCGTTACCCGACGCATCGCCGCCGTCGCTCGGCGCGCCGTCGCCGGCGCGGACCGCGATCCGGGCGATGACCTGTCCCACCGTCACCGTGTCGCCCTCGGCGACGAGGATCTCCGTGACCGTGCCGCTCGCCGGAGAGGGGAGCTCCAGATCGACCTTGTCGGTGGAGATCTCGACGATCGTGTCGTTGGCCTTGATCGCGCCGCCGACCTCGACGTGCCATTCGAGGATCGTTCCCTCGCTGACCGACTCTCCGGCGGCGGGCGTGAGGACGTCGACGATGCTCGTCGCCTCTCCGGGCTTCGCTGCGGGAGGCGCCGGAGGGGGAGGGGCAGCGGTCTTGGCGCCGTTCCCGTCGCCCGCCGTCGGCGCGCCTTGCTGCGCCGCGTCGGCCTCGCCGTCGGGCGCCCCGTCGGCCTCCCCGTCAGGCTCTCGCTGTCCGCTCGGCGCTCCAGCGGCGGGGGTGCCGCCGCCGACCGCGATCCGTGCGATCACCTGGCCGACCGTCACGGTGTCATCCTCGGCGACGAGCAGCTCGATTACGGTGCCGGTGGCCGGCGCGGGCAGCTCGACGTCGACCTTGTCGGTCGAGATCTCGACGATCGTCTCGTCCGCCTTGATCTCATCGCCGACCTTGACGTGCCATTCGAGGATCGTGCCCTCTGTCACGGACTCCCCGGCCGCGGGGGTCACGACGTCCACTATCTGCTGGGTCGTCGTGTCCGTCGCCATCGATTTACCACTCTAGCGTTCCGGCGGGGCCGGGGGACGGGTTCCCCGGGCCCCCTGCAAGCCCGCTTTCGAGGTGTGAAAAGCCCCTTCAAGCGCTCGTCGCGCGACCCGCCCGCCGAGCTTCTCTGACGAACTCATAGCTACCGAAGAACGGCCCGATGCCTCCCAGCACGACGACCGCGACGGCGAGTCGCAGCGAGACGATCCGCAGCCGCGCCGCGGCCAGGCAGGCGAGCGACATGCCGATCCACAGCAGGCCGTGAGTGAGCCCGAGGATGAACGTCTCCGGCTGCGGCCCGCCCAGTGCAAAGGCGCTGATCAGCAGCGCCAGGTACACACACGAATGGGTGAAGGAGGCGGCCTTCAGGCGCCCGAAGGTGAGCACCCCGGCGGCGGTCCGCCGCGCGCTCACATCGTCAGCCAGCGGGCCATCCGTGGCAGCGTCTCGCCGGCCTCCGCGGGCCAGGCGTCGATCTCCGACGGCCACCAGGCGAACTCGTCGTGCTCGTCGTCGGGCTGCACCATCCCCTCCACTCCCTCGGCCAGCCACGCCTGCCCGACGAACATCACGAGGTTCTGGGGCAGCCGCAACAGCGCTTCGCCGCGAACCCGCTCGGGCGCAACCGCCCACTCCTCCTCGAGCTCTCGCAGGAGAGTGTCGGCGGGGCTCTCGCCGACGTCCACTGCGCCCCCGGCGCCGAGTGCCCACCGGCCGGCCCAGGAGGAGACCCACGGGGCGCGGCGCCCGGCCAGCCAGCGACCGTCCGCGGCGCGTGTCACGCACAGCGCAGCCATGCTGCAGGAGGCGTCGCCGGCGACAAGGCGCAGGGCCCAGCGCAGCGGCTGCATCTCGATCGCGATGCCCTCGGCGTCCTGGGAAAAGTCGACGAGTCGCGCCGCGACGCCGTCGTGGCTCGGCGAGCCGCGACTCTGCAAGAGCCTGATCGCCTCGTCGGCCGCCTCGGTCTGCGCGGAGGAGGGGTGATAGGGCTGATCCAGCCACCGTGCTCTGATCTGGTGCATCTCCCATGGGCCCCGGGCGAGGATCTCGGGCGCCTGGCTGCTCTGCTCGGCCGTCTCTGACACAGCTCGGGACAGGCTAGTGAAAGCGCCCGGCCCCCGGCGACCGTCCCCCCGTGCGCGCCGGCCGGTGCGGCCGGCGATCCATACACTCGCGGCGTGAACGGCCGCAGACGCAAGCATTGGGGATGGGGCTTCGAGGACCAGCAGCCGACGCTGGAGCAGGCCCGCGCGGCCGTCCCGGTGCTCTCGGAGAGGCTGCGCATCGCGGTCGAGGAGGTCGAGGAGCCGGTCGCACTCGAGCAGGTCGTGCTCGCGCCGCCCCGCGTGGCGATCCCGCCGGAGCTCGCGGAGCTCTGCACGGCCGACGCTCACGCGCGAGCCTCGCACGCCCTCGGCAAGTCCTACACGGACGTCGTGCGCGGCTTTCGCGGCAGCTTCGAGAGCCCGCCGGACTTCGTCGTGCGGCCGCGCGGCGAGCAGGACCTCGAACGGATCCTCGAGTGGTGCTCCTCCGCGAGGGTTGCCGCGATCCCCTTCGGCGGCGGCACGTCGGTGGTCGGCGGCGTGACGCCGCAGGCCGGCCCCGGCCAGAACGGCGCCGTCTCGATCGACCTCGCCGCGCTGGACGGCCTGCTCGAGCTCGACGACATCTCGCGCTCTGCGCGGATCGGAGCAGGGACCACGGGTCCGGCCCTCGAGGCGGCCCTCGCCGAGCGGGGAATGACACTTCGGCACTTCCCGCAGTCGTTCGAGTACTCCACGCTCGGCGGCTGGATCGCAACGCGGGCGGGAGGGCACTTCGCGACCCTTTGGACCCACATCGAGGACTTCCTCGAGTCCGCGCGGGCGATCACCCCTGCGGGCGCCTGGGAGTCGCGCCGCCTCCCCGGCTCCGGAGCAGGACCGAGTCCCGATCGCCTGCTGGCCGGCTCGGAGGGGATCCTCGGCGTGATCACGAGCGCGTGGGTGCGCGTGCAGCCGAGGCCACGGCATCGCGCCTCAGCCGGGCTGCGCTTCGAGACCTTCCTGGGCGGTGCCGATTGCGTCCGGGAGCTCTCGCAGTCGGGTCTTCACCCGTCGAACTGCCGGCTCTTGGATGCCGGCGAGGCGGGCCTCACGATGGCGGGCGACGGCAATCACGCGCTGCTCGTGCTCGGCTTCGAGTCGACCGACCATCCAGTTGAGGAGGCGATGGAACGGGCCCTTGCGATCTGCGACGAGCACGGGGGAGCAGTGGCGCCCCGCCGCGGAGACGCGGGCGGAGATGCCGTGGAGTCGTGGCGGGGCGCGTTCATCGGCGCCCCCTACGTCCGCGACCTGCTGGTGGCGATGGGCGTGATCAGCGAGACCTTCGAGACGGCAATCACCTGGGAGCGCTTCCCGGCGCTCCATGCGCGGGTAATGGAGACGGCCCGTGAGGCTGTACGCGAGGCCTGTGGCGAGGGAGGGAGCGTCTTCTGCCGCTTCACCCACGTCTACCCCGACGGCCCGGCGCCCTATTTCACCGTGCTGGCGCCCGCCAGGCGCGGCGAGGAGATCGAGCAGTGGAGCTCGATCAAGCGCGCCGTCTCCGAGGTGCTGATCGAGCAGGGCGCGACGATCACCCACCACCACGCTGTGGGCCGGGATCACAGACCCTGGTATGACCGCCAGCGTCCGGATCCCTTCGCGGCGGCGCTGCGCGGCGCGAAGGCGGCACTCGATCCGGCGGGTGTGATGAACCCCGGCGTGCTCCTGGACGCGCTGGGGTGAACGGAACGACAGCGATGAGGATCGCCGTGCTCGGTCCGGGCGGCGTCGGCGGGCTGCTGGCCGCTCTGCTCGACAGGGCAGGACACGAGGTGACGGTGGTGGCGCGCGACTCGACCGCCGCGCGAATCGCCGCGAGCGGCATCGAGGTCGACAGCGTCACGTTCGGCCGCTTCACGGCCCGGCCGCGTGCCGTCGAGCGGCTCAGCGATCCCACCGACGCGCTACTCGTCGCGACCAAGGCGAGCGGCCTCGAGGCAGCGCTCGATCGAATCGACGTCGAGCCCGCTACGGTGCTGCCGCTGCTCAACGGCCTCGATCACATCGCCGTGCTGCGCAGGCGCTTTCCGTCCGATTCGGTGCTCGCGGGATCGATTCGCGTCGAGGCGGACCGCCCCCAGGCGGGCGTGATCGTCCACACGAGCCCCTTCCTGCTCGTCAGCATGGCCGGCAGGGCGCCGGCGATGGCGCCACGGATCGAGCGGCTCGCCGCCGCTCTCGGCGACGCCGGAGTGCCGTTCGAGGTGCTCGACTCCGAAGCGGATGTGATGTGGTCGAAGCTCGTGCGCCTGAACGCGCTGGCCTGCACGACCAGCGCATACGACAAGCTGCTCGGCGAGATCCGCTCGACGCCGGCGCTGCGGGCCGATCTCGTCGGCGCGATGATCGAGGCGGCGGCCGCGGGCCGAGCGGAGGGAGCCGACGTCGACGGCGAGACAGCGATCGAGGAGCTCGAGCGGGCCCACGCGACGCTCGGCAGCTCGATGCAGCGCGACATCGCCGCGGGCCGCGAGCCCGAGCTGGACGCGATCCCCGGCTCGGTGATGCGGGCGGCCGCCCGGCACGGTCTCACCTGCCCGACGATCGAGCGCCTCGTCGGGATGATCGCCGCCCGCGCCGGCATCGAGGCGCCGGTCATCTAGACGGGCGGGCAGCAGGCGCGCTCGGCGGATTCCCGAGCGGCAGCTCAGATTTCCGGCGGCTGCTCGCCCGCCCGCTCCAAGCCCGGCACCGACCGTGTGGCGACGGCCTCGACGGCCTGCTCCTCGGCGGCTGTCAGCTCCTCCTCGTGATCGCCGTCGCAGAGCACTCTGAAATTCCCGGTGACGCCTCCGTCGGCCTCGATCGTGATGCCCGGAAGGATCTCCTCGCCCTCCTCGAAGCCCAGGCGCTCGAGGTCGAAGTGGGCCATCCCGATGCCGTATGCGGTGTGCGTCGGGTTCTCGCGGTCGTGGGCCGCGACTGCCTGGGCGAAGCGCTCCAGGTTCTTGGCGATCTTGCCCGTGTCAGACATCGCTTCATCGGCAGCCTAGCGCCTGCGCGCCGCTCGGCATTGCGGCGGCACAGGCTTGCCGGGCACCAGCCCTGGCCGGTGGGGTACGATCGCGGCAATGGTGCTCTACACCTGCGCCGACGGAAAGGCCTTCGGGTCGATGCCCGGCCCTATGGCCCACCCGTGCGGGCGCGCCGCGATCGCCCTCGACAAGGCCGGTCACTCCTATGAGTGGCGCAAGGTCAAAGGGGGCACGCTGAAGTTCTGGACGTGGCGCACTCGCGCTGAGGACCGTGCCGATATCGAACGGTTGAGCGGCCAGCGGGGGGTGCCGATCCTGGTGCTGGACGACGGCGCCGTGATCACCGGCTCCGGCGAGATCGTTACCTGGGCGCGGGAGAACACGCCGGCGGCGGCGGCGTCCTGAGCGCAGCCGGCTGTCGATTCGCAGCGACAAACAACGACGAAGGGGCTGTCGATGGCAATCGGGATCTACTTCAAACCGCAGGGCTTCTCTACAGAGCGCTACGACGACGTGCTCGGGCGCCTGGAGCAGGCCGGAGAGGGCGCTCCGGCGGGTCGCACCCACCACTTCGCTTGGGTGGGCCAGGACGGCGTCGAAGTGTTCGACGTCTGGGACTCACAGGAGTCCTTCGACAAGTTCGGCGAGACGCTGATACCGATCATGAACGAGGTCGGCGCGGATCCCGGGGAGCCTGCGAGCTTCGAGATCTACAGCATGATCCTCGGCTGAGCTCGAGCGAGCCGGCGGCGCCGTCGCCGGCTCAGTTGCAAACTCGGCAGCGACCGACCGAGCAGGAGCAGGGGGGCGGGGCGAAGGACAGTCGCCGGGGCCCCCAGCGACGGACCCACTCGAGCGCTCCGGGCTGGGTGCGGTCGCTCGGCTTGCCGATCAGGGCTGCCAGCAGCCGCGCGGTGTCGCCGTCGGCTCGCGTCGAGATCGATTCGATGTGCGCCGAGACGTGCTGATCGTCTGAATGCTCCGCCATGGGAGCCCACAGAGATAGCGCACGTGGCGGCCGGAACGGATCGCACGCACGGGTTACACCTTCCGTGCGGGGGCGCCGCATGGCATCCCTTCCTCGGCCCGGACGGTGCCCCGCCTGATTGCGAGGCACCGGCGAGCTTCGCTTCTTCAGGTCGACTGTGGAACGCGCGAAAGGCTCTCTGTGTAGAGCGCCATCTCACGCGCGATCTCGTCGTTCGTGACGCCTTCGACCTGGCGCAGGCCATCGACGATCAGGGTGGCCTCGATCGTGTTGCGTCGGAACTCCTCGTCGTCGCGCAGCGCGGCTATCTGCTCGCTCGAACCGTGCAGCTGGATGTACCCGCCGAGGTCGGAGGCGGGCTCGAGCAGCACAACGTCGAAGCTCTCGATACGGCCCTCCTGTTGCATCCGGCCGTACAGCCCGATGCTCTCGTTGAAGACCTCCAGGCCACGTTCCTCGCGTCCCCGGACAGGCGTACCCCAGCTGATGAACAGCACTCGGTCAGCCATTACTTCCCCCTTGCTTCGCAGCTCGGCAACGTCTTGCCGGGCCTGTCCCGCTGACCGTACCACTCGTTGCGATCAGCCGTAGACTGACGCACGTGGCGCTGATCCACACCTGTTACCGCATCACCGACATCGACCGCTCGGTCGCGTTCTACGAAGCACTCGGCTTCAGGGAGGTCGGACGGCTGCCGATCAAAGACGAGGCTGTGAACGTCTTCATGAACCAGCCCGGCGACGGGGACATGCCGCGCCTCGAGCTGACGTACAACTTCGGCGTGGACTCCTACGAGATCGGTAGCGGCTACGGCCACATCGCGATCACGACCGACGACGTCGACGCGACGCTCGCACGGCTAGCCGAGCAGGGGATCGAACCCGAGAGGCCTCCGTACTCGGTGCGCGAGGGCGGGTCGCTGCTGGCTTTCGTCAGGGACCCCGACGGGTACCGCGTGGAGATAATCGAGCAGCAGTAATGCGTGGGTCGCGCCCCGGTCCTGGGACGGCCCGTGAGAGCTGGCGTTCGAGTACGGTCAGGGTTCCAGCTGCGCACATCGTGTAGCCGAGCCTGTGAGGAGGCGTCCGGTGGCTGAGAACGTCGAAGGGGACATCAAGCGCTCTGCCGAGGAATTGGCCGAAGCGCGCGGAAGGATCACGAAGGCGATGGTCGCGCCGATCGCGCGGTTCTGGTGGATCGAGCTACTGCTCGGGATGCTCTGGCTGATCGTTGCCGCAGTCGTGCTGAAGTTCAACCACGCGTCGGTGGTGACGGTTGGTGTCCTGACCGGGATCCTGTTCCTGGTCTTCGCCGCCGAGGAGTTCGCGCTCGCGTTCGTGGATCGCAGCGCCGGCAAATACCTGTGGGCGTTCTTCGCGGTGTTGCTGCTGGCGGGGGGGATCGTCTCGCTGATCCATCCCCGGGAAACGTTCCTGGGATTTGCCGACATCCTCGGCTTTGTGTTCCTGGTGGGTGGCATCGCGTGGACTGCACAGGCGTTCGCTGAACGGGCCGTCAACGAACTCTGGTGGCTCACCCTGACCAGTGGCATCCTGCTGATCGCGCTCGCCTTCTGGACGAGCGGCGAGTTCGTTCTCGAACGCGCTTATACGCTGCTGATCTTCACCGGCATCTGGGCCTTGTTCAAAGGAATCACCGACATCGTGCGGGCGTTCGAAATTCGCAAGTTGGCCTGAAACCGGAGCGCGAACGCGTGACATGATCGGCGGCCCGGCTCCTCGCTTGCCGGGTCGCCGATCGCGACTCGGCCGCTCGCTGCCTCGACCGGGGTCGGCTTTTACCGCAGTTTGCGGAGTTTACGCGCCGCCCTTTTTTCGCACTTTCCGGAGTTGGGATAGATTCGGTGGCGTGGGGATGGACAGGGGCATTCCCAGGTGGGCTCGGGGCCTGCCGATGACGCGGTCAGCGTTCGAGTGTGCGCGCGACGCACATCGGGGCCAGTCCCGGAAGGCCGACGGCGCCCCCTTCATTGCTCATCCCCGCGAGGTTGCAACTCTGCTCCACCGGGACGGTGCGCCCGACCATCTGATCGCCGCGGGGGCTCTTCACGACGTGATCGAGAAGACCGACATCTCTGCGCGCGAGCTGCGGGCGCGGTTTGGCACCAAGGTCGCCATACTCGTCTCGGCCGTCAGCGAGGACGAGCAGATCAGCGGCTATGCGGCGCGCAAGGCCGCCCTGCGCAAGCAGGTGGCCCACGCCGGCGAGGAGGCCTTGACGCTGTTCGCCGCGGACAAGATCTCAAAGGCGAGGGAGTTGCGCCTCGGCGACACCGGTGTTCATCGAGCCCGCGAGCGCAAGCTCGCCCATTACCGCCGATGCTTGGCTCTGCTTCAAGAGCACATCCCGGAATCGCCATTGGTCGCGCTGCTCCGCAGGGAGCTCGATGCAGACACCTACTCGAGAAGCAGTCACAGCGTTCACCATCGACTCGAGGAGGGCCATGACCGCGTCGGAGAACTTCAACAAGCTCGTACAGCTGGTCGATGACGGTCACGCGGCCTGCAGCCGCACGCGCCAGATCTGCTCCATCGGCCACCGCCGCGCCCATTCGCGGTCCTTCTCGGTCCGATAGCTGCTCACGGCATCCGCCGCCGGCCGCAGCTCGATCAGGTCCTCGATCGCGAAGCCGTGCTTACGAAACACGGCGATCCACTCGCCGTAGGGGAGGTTGAAGTTGATCGGCTCGCCGGGCTCCTGCACGCGCCGGATGCCCTCCCAGTAGTCGACCACCAGGCTCTCGCCGGGCCCCTCCTCGCCCAGGGCCCAGGCCAGCTCGACGATCGGCGTGAGCGCCGAGAAGGCGAACAGGCCCCCGGGCCGCAGCACCCTCGCGACCTCCGGGATGCTGTTGTGGGGGTCGGTGAAGGTCATCGCGCCGAAGTCGCAGAAGACGACGTCGAAGCTCGAATCTCCCAAACCGGTCGACTCGGCGCTGGCGTGGACGAGGGGGAACTCGACCCCAGCGGCGGCCATCGCCTGCCGGGCATGGTCGAGTTGCCGCGAAGAGTTGTCGAGACCGGTCATGCGCGCCCCCTGCCGGCTCAGGGCGATCGACCATTGCGCGGCCCCGCAGCCGAGCTCCAGGACGTCGAGTCCGTTGATGTCGCCGAGCACGCCGAGCTTTGACTCGGGGATCTGCCAGACGCCCCAGGCGGTGCCGCCGGACTCCTCGAGCTGCGCACCGTGCCGGGCCTGGTACTCGTCGGACTGCTCGTCCCAGCGATCGCGGTTGGCAGCCGCGTCGGCGGTGAGCTTCTCGGCGTCCACGGGCCAAGCCTACCCTCACATCTAGACTCCCCGGCGTGCGGACGCTGATCGTGGGCAACGGAGGACGAGAGAGCGCTCTGGCGACGCGAATGGCCGAGCACAGCGAGCTGCACGCGTTCGTAGGCCACGAGAACCCCACGATCGTGATGCAGGCGGAACGCTCGGGCGGCGGCCATCGCGTGGGCGATGTGTGCGATCCGGCTGCCGTCGCCGCCTATGCCCGCGAGCTCGAGATCGATCTGGCGATGGTGAGCTCGGATGAGCCCCTCGCGGCCGGCGTCGTCGACGCCCTGCGGGCGCAGGGCACGAGCGCCGTCGGTCCCACACGGGCCGGGGCCGAGATCGAGTGGAACAAGGTCTTCGCCCGCGAGCTGCTGGCCCAGCTCGCCCCGGAGGCGGTGCCGCGGCTGCGCATCGCCCGCAGCCGCGCGGAGGTCCGTGACGCGATCGCCTCGTTCGGCTCGGAGCCCGTGGCGGTGAAGCCGGCCGGTCTCACCGGCGGCAAGGGCGTCAAGGTCATGGGCCCGCACCTCGCCGACCACGCCGCCGCTCGCGACTATGCGCTCGCGCTGCTCGAGCGCGGCGCAGCCGGGGAGTCGGTGCTGATCGAGGAGCGGATCGACGGCGCCGAGTTCACGATCCAGGCGATCAGCGACGGCTCAACGGTCGTGTTCCCCAACTCGACGTATGACTACCCCTATCGCTTCGACGGCGACGAGGGCCCCGGCACCGGTGGCATGGGCTCGCTTTCGCTTCCCTCGCCCACCCTGCCGTTCATGACGCCCGCTCACTACGAGCAGGCCTGCTCGATCATCCAGCGGGTGATCGAGCGCCTCGGGTCGCTCGGCCGCCACTTCAGCGGTGTCATGAACTCCGGCTTCTTCGCGACCGCAGACGGCGTCAAGGTGATCGAGTTCAATGCCCGCTTCGGCGACCCGGAGTGCATGAACATCATGAGCCTCCTCGAGGGCTCATGGACCGAGGTGATGCGCAGCATCGCCTCCGGGACGCTCACCGCCGCTGATGTGAAGTTGCGCCGCGAGGCCTCCGTCGTCCTGTACCTGGTGTCCCCCGACTACGCACTTCGCGCCGGTGGCCCCTGCGAGTTCAGCCTCGACCGCGAGGCGATCGAGGACGAGGGGGGCCACGTCTACTTCTCCTCCTCGATCGGTCTCGGCGGCGACGCCTACCGGACTGTCGGCACCTCCCGCGCGGTCGCTCTCGCCAGCACCGCCGCGACCCTCGAGCAGGCGCGCGCACGGGTCGCCGGGTGGGCCGAAGACGTGCCCGTGCTGGACTGGCGGCGAGACGTCGGCGACGGCTCCTACCTGGAGCGGCTCGGCGATCTTCTCACCACGCGCGCTGGCGCCGGCGCTTAGGATGGCGACAGTGATCGTCGAGCGATCCACGCACCCGCAGTTCGTCTCGAACACCTTCCTCGTGGCCGACGGCGAGGGAGGCCCCGCGTTCTTCATCGATGCCGGCGGGCCGGTCGCGCCGCTGATCGAGATCGCCGATCGCCGCGGGCTCGAGCCGACCCATGTGCTGCTCACCCACCACCACTACGACCACGTCAGCGAGGTCGATGCGCTCCGCGCCCGCTGGCCCGGACTGCAGGTGCTGATCAGCGCTCACGAGCGTGACCTGCTCCTCGCCTCGGCTGCCGACGGCGATCAGGGGCCGGCCTCTTACGGCACCATCGAGGCCGGTCAGACGACCGCCTTCGGCGGGCTGTCGATACGTCCGCTTCACACCCCCGGCCACACCGGCGGCATGCTCTCCTTCCTCGTCTCTCCTCACGGGCAGCCCGGGGCGGTCTTCACCGGCGACACGCTCTTCAAGGACTCCGTCGGCGGCGTCAAAGCGCCCGGTCACACGACCTATGCGGACCTGCGCGACTCGATCATGGGCACGCTCATGGAGCTGCCGCCCGCGACCGTCGTCCACCCCGGCCACGCCGCCGACACCACCGTCGGCCGTGAGTGGGAGCAGAACGCCTTCATCCGTGTCTGGCGCGGCCTCGATCCGGAGGGCTCAGAGGCCTGCATCGCGCTCGGCGAGCCCGCCACGCTGATCCTGCTCGGCGCGGACTACGACGGTGGCACCAAGGCCTGGGTGCGCTGGCCGGACGGCAGCGACGACATCGTGCCCGGCTCGAAAGTGCAGCGCGGCTCCTAGCCTCCGGCGGCCGCAGTGCTCGCGGCCGCCTAGGATTGCTCCATGGCGCGTGAGAACGAGAAGATTCCAACGTCTCGGGTGAGGCGCACCGCGACCGTCGCCACGCTCGCGGCGAGCGAGGCCGTCAAGCAGTTCGGGACCCGCGCCGCCAACGTCACGCGCGACGAGGAGGCCGCCGAGGAGGCGATGTCCCGGCGCCAGCTCGAGACGGCCAAGCAGATCGTCGCGGTGCTGGGGACGATGAAGGGCGCTGCGATGAAGCTCGGACAGGTGATGTCCTTCCTCGACGTCGGCCTCGTCCCCGAGGAGCACCGCGAAGAGTTCCAGCACGAGCTCGCGAAGCTCCGCGACGCGGCGCCGACCGTCTCCTTCAAGCAGATGCGGCGGGTGATCGAGGACGACCTGGAAGAGAACCTCGACGAGGTCTTCTCCGAATTCGACCCGGTCCCGATCGCCGCCGCCTCGATCGGGCAGGTCTATCGCGCCCGCCTCGCCCGCGACGGGCGCGAGGTCGCCGTGAAGGTGCAGTACCCCGGGGTCGCGAGCGCGGTGAGGGCGGACATGCAGAACCTGGACATGATCATGCGGCTGCTCAAGCGCATGACGCCGGGCCTGGACGTCAAGGCCGTGACCACCGAGATCCGCGAACGCATCGAGGAGGAGCTCGACTACGAGCTCGAGGCCCAGAACCAGCGCTCTCTCGCGCGGATCTTCGCGGGCCACCCGTTCATCGTCGTGCCGGAGGTCATCACCTCGCTGACCCGCGAGCGGGTGCTCGTCAGCGAGTACGTCAACGGCATCGGCTTCGAGCAGCTCAAGAAGCGATCGCAGGCCGAGCGCGACCATCTCGGCGAGATCATCTTCCGGTTCTTCCTCGGGTCCCTCTACCGTCACCACCAGTTCTCCGGCGATCCACACCCCGGCAACTTCCTGCAGCTCGAGGAGGGCCGCGTGGCGTTCCTCGACTTCGGGCTGTTCAAGCGCATGGATGCCGCCGCCGTGGAGCTCGAGCTGGCATGCCAGCGCGCGGTCGTCGAGGAAGACGCTGCGACTCTGCACGCACTGCTCGCCGAGTCGGGCTTCCTGCCCGAACCGGATCGTGTCGACCCCGAGAACCTGCTCGCCTTCATCCGCGACGCGATCTGGTGGTACACGTGTGACCGCGAGGTGCAGCTGACGCCGGAGATCGCCACGAAGGTCATGATCGAGAGCTCGGACCCCCGCTCCACCCACTTCCGGGAGATGCGCCACCAGGACATGCGCCCCGAGCATCTCTTCGGGCGGCGCATGGAGATGCTTACGCTGGCCGTGCTGGGGCAGCTACGAGCGAAAGCCAACTGGCACCGTATCGCCCGGGAGTGGATGTACGGCGATGATCCGGTCACGGAGCTCGGCCGCCAGGAGGCCGGCTTCTACGCCGGCCTGAGTCCCGCCCGCTAGGCATCCCGCCTCGCGATCGGGGATCATCCCGAGGATGGATCTCGGTCACGCTCGCAAGATCCTCAACGTCGCCCACAGCGCCTTCATCTCGATGGACGAAGAGGGGCGGATCACCTATTGGAACATCCGCGCCGAAGAGACCTTCGGGCGCACCCGCGAGCAGGTTCTCGGCGAGAGCGCGATTGACCTGATCGTCCCGGAGCGCTACCGCGAGCCGCTGCGCCGCGGCTTCAGGCGCTTCAAAGCGGGAGGTGAGACGCGGCTGCTGGATCACCGCAGCGAACAGCGCGCCGTGCGGGCCGACGGCAGCGAGTTCCCGGTCGAACTGATCGTCTCGGCGGTCCCGGAGGGTGAGGGCTTCTCGTTTCATGCGTTCATCACCGACATCTCCGAGCGAAGGGAGCAGGAGGCCGAGCGCCAGCGGCTGCTCGATCAGCTCGAGAAGGCCCTCGCGGGGAGCGAGCAGCGCCTCCAGGCGATCGTCGACTCGCTGGCGGAGGCGATCACGATCAGGGGCCGGGACGACCGCATCGTCTACGCCAACCGCGCGGCGCTCGAGCGCATGGGCTTCTCCTCGGTGGACGAGCTGAGCAACGCCGATCCCCGCGCTCTGATGGGCAGCTACCTGACCTTCAGCGAGGACGGCGGCGAGATCGACATGGACGACCTTCCCTCGATGCGTCTGCTGCGCGGCGAGGTTCCCCGCCCGCTGACAATGCGGACGATCGACCCTCGGACCGGATCGGAGTCCTGGGTGCTCCTGAAGGCCACGCCGGTGCGCGATGCGCAGGGCGAGATCGAGGCTGCCGTCACGATCATCGAGGACATCACGGTGAGCAAGCGCATGCAGCTGCGCAGCGACTTCCTGGCCCGCTCCGGCACCGTGCTCGCCTCCTCCCTGGACTACCAGCAGACGCTGCGCAACGTCGCGGGACTCGCCGTGCCGCAGATCGCCGACTGGTGCGGGGTGGACCTGTTCGATGCGGACGGCCGGCGAGAGCGCGTCGCGGTCGCCCACGTCGACCCGGCGCGGCTCGAGATGGCCACGCGCCTGCGCGAGTTCGAGCCCGAGCAGCTCGACCCGGACACCGGTCTCGGCCTCGTGCTGAGGACCGGCGAGCCCGTCCTCTACAACGACATATCCGACGAGATGCTCCTCGGGGCGGCCGTCAACGAGGAGCACCTTGGGCTGCTGCGGGAGGTCGGCATGCGCGCGGTGCTGATCGTGCCGATGGCGGTCAGGGGGCGCACGATCGGAACACTGACCCTCGTCAGCGCCGAATCGGGCCGTGCCTTCGACGAGTCAGACGTCGAGTTCGCCGCGCAGATCGGCGAGCGCGCCGCGTTGGCCGTCGAGAACGCACGGCTCTACAGCGAGCGCTCGCAGATCGCCCGCACGCTGCAGGACAGCCTGCTGCCGGAAGCGCTGCCGGAGCTGGCCGAGTGGGAGATCGCGGCCCTCTACAGGCCCGCCGCTCGGGAGAGCGACGTGGGTGGCGATTTCTACGAGTTCTGGGAGGTGGACGGCGACTGGCTGATGATGATCGGCGACGTGACCGGGAAGGGGGTCCGTGCCGCGGCGGTGACTTCGCTCGTCCGTCACACGGCCTGGGCCGCCTCAGAATTCGACTCGCGGCCGGCGAAGGTGCTCGAACGGGTCAACGCCGCGATGCGGCGCCGGCCCGGGCTGTCTGTCTGCACGGCCCTGTGCCTGCGCATCCAGGGCGCCCACGCGACGGTCGCTTCGGGCGGACACCCCCTGTTGTGGCGCCTGGGCGAGAGCGGCGTGCAGGAGGTCGGGCGTCACGGCACGCTGCTCGGTGCGTTCCCCAGCGTGCAGTGGCCGGAAGAGACGTTCGAGATGCGTCCCGGCGAAACGCTCGTCGCGATCACGGACGGCGTCACCGACACGCTCGGCAGCGGCGATGAGCGCTTCGGCAACGGCCGCTTTCGCGAGCTGCTGATGGATGTCAGGCTCCAGTCCCCGGCGGCGATCCGCGAACGGGTGATCGCGGCGCTCGAGCAGTTCCAGGTCGGCGCGCAGGCCGACGACACCGCCCTGGTCGCGATGCGCCACTCATCACAGCCCGCGATCCGCGATCAGCTTCACGCCGTCGCCGGCCCGGAAGCCGGGGTGTAGGGTCCGATGGCGATTGCGCGATCGCTGGAGATAGACGAGGACGTCGCCGGCGCCGACGCCCGGCTGACACTCCGCGGGGAGCTGGACATCGCCACCGTGCCCCTGCTCCAGGAGGCGGTGGCGGCCGCGCTCGAGCGCTCGCCCAGCGAGCTCACGATCGACCTGCGGACACTCTCCTTCCTCGACTCCTCGGGGTTGCGGCAGTTCATCCTGCTGGCCGAGCGCGCGCAGCAAGAGGGCTGGCGGCTCGCGCTTGTGCGTCCCGGGCCACCGGCGCTGTCGATCTTCCAGGTAACACGAGCCGAGGAGAACCTTCCGTTCGTCGACGAGCCGCCGAGATGACGATGGCGGGCGACGCCGCCGGTTCGGTGGGATCGCTGAGCATTGAGCTCGAGCGCAACGTACGCGCCCCGGCGATCGCCCGCGCCGCGGTCTCCGAGCAGCTGCTGGCGACCGGCATCGACGGATCGCTCGGCCAGACGATCGTGCTGCTCGTCTCCGAGGTGGTCTCCAACGCCGTGCGCCATTCGAGCGGTCCCGCCGACGCAGCGATCGGCCTCGAGGCGACCGTCACTCCCCAAGCTGTTCGGATCGCAGTGACCGACGCGGGCGAGGGGTTCGCGCCCCGCCCCCGCGACGCGAACAGGCCCGGCGAAGGCTACGGCCTGTTCCTGCTCGAGAAAGCCGCGCGGACGTGGGGCGTCGAGGGCGACGGCGGCACGACCGTCTGGTTCGAGCTCGACCGCTAGAGGAGTCCTCTCGGCGGAGGAGGGGCCGAGCCCATCGTCCGCGCGCCGCTCACAGCACCTGGATCTGGAAGAGGCTCGTCGTGCCGGGCCGCCCCGATGGAAGGCCGGCGGTAATGCCTACGCGCTGTCCGGTACGGCACCAGCCGAGCTCGACCACGCGCCGCGCCGAGTCGGCGATCAGCGCCTCGGTGGTCTCATGCCGCTGCATCGAGGCAGCCTGGACGCCCCACATCAGTCCGCACCGGCGGACCGTCTCCCGCCCCGGGGAGAGCGCGTAGATCGGCACCGTCGGGCGATGGGCGGAGACGAGCCGCGCGGAGCGGCCCGACAGTGTGGGTACCACCAGCGCGTCGAGCCGCAGCTCCCGGGCCGCGTCGCAGAGGTTGTGGGCGATCGTGTAGGCCGGGTCGGAGACCGTGCGGCGCACCCGCGACTCGTTCCAGCGCTCATACGGGGCGATCGACTCCGCCTGCTCGGCGACGGCCGCCATCATCGCGACCGCCTCGACGGGGTAGGACCCGATCGCCGTCTCCTGGGAGAGCATCACGGCGTCGGTACCGTCGAGGATCGCGTTCGCGACATCCGCGACCTCCGCGCGGGTCGGGCGCGAGGAGCTGACCATCGAGTCGAGCATCTGGGTCGCCGTGATCGAAGGCCGCGCCCTGAGCCCGGCCAGCTCGAGCAGCTGCTTCTGCACGACGGGCACCTGTGCGATCGGCAGCTCGATGCCGAGGTCTCCGCGGGCGACCATCACGCAGTCCGCCGCGTGGATGATCTCCTCGGCTCGCTCGACCGCCTGGGGCTTCTCGATCTTCGCGATCAGCGGCAGGCGCGTGTGCTCCCGCACCGTTTCGACGTCCTGCGGCGAGCGCACGAAGGACAGCGCCACCATGTCGACGCCGATCGACTCGCCGTGGCCGAGCATCGCCAGGTCCTCCTCCGGCACCGCGGGGAGTTCGTCGACGGGTCCCGGGATGTTCAGGCCCTGGCGTGAAGCGACCGCACCGCCCACCTCAATCTCCGTTTCGACCTCGCACTCGGCGGTCCTCACCGCCGTGACGCGAAGACGCACCGAGCCGTCGGCGAGGTACAGCACCGAGTCGGGTTCCACGGCCTCGGGGAGGCCCGGCCAGGAGATCGACATGCTGTGCGCATCGCCCGGCGAGTCGCCGTCGCCGCAGACGATCGTCAGGCGTTCGCCGGCGGTCAGCTCGACGACGTCCTCGCGCAGCGGCCCGATTCGCAGCTTGGGGCCGGGCAGGTCCTGCAGGATCGCCACCGGCCGCCCCGCCCGACCCGCCGCGTCGCGGACCCGGAGCGCGGTCTCGGCGTGCTCCTCGAGGGTGCCGTGCGAGTAGTTCAGCCGGGCGACATCCATGCCGGCCTCGACGAGGCGCAGCAGCGTGTCGGGATCCCGCGAGGCGGGACCGATCGTCGCGACGATCTTGGTACGGCGCATGCCCGCACGGTATCGGGCGCGACGCCCGCGCCTGGACATCTGGAAGCATCGCCCCGTGCCGGTTCCCTCCCGCCCCATGCCCCGCGTCGGAGATCGCGCGAGGGTCGCCCATTTCGGGGGCGGCTTCGAGCAGGCCGTGATCATGTGGGTGGCCGACGAGGGCCGGCGCCTGCAGGTCCGCACGGAGGGCGGCGAGCTGCTCGAGTTCGCGCTCAGCCCTGCGACCGCGCGATTCGTCTCGGGCGGCACCGGCGGACCGCGGCTGGAGCTGCTCGAGGGACGCTAGGGCACGTCCACGTCCGGGAAGTGCTCGGCGCAGTGCGCCCGGAGCGTGTCGCGAACCCACTGACGCTCGGCCGGGCCGGCCATGCGCAGCCGCCCCAGCAGCTCGCGCTGGCCCGCGGTGGGGACGCCGGAAACGGTCCAGCGCACCGCCAGGCGCTCGAACAGCAGCTCAAGGGCCCGCTGCTCGGCGTCATCGCGCGAGAGCGGGGAGCCGGCCAGCGCCGCCGCGTACTCGCGCCTCGAACCGGTCGTCAGCGAGCCGCGCAGGACGAGCACGTTGCCCGCGTCGTCCTGATACGAGCTCTCGGGGGCACTCGGGGCCGCCGTGCCGGCGCGGCGGCGGCGCGTGCGGCGCCCCACCTCAGGAGTCGGCGGCCGCGAGCAGCTGCGTCCGTACGTCCCCCGTCACCGGCTTCGCGTGTCCAGGCCAGGCCGCCGCGGGTTCCATCTCGGCGAGCTTGCGGACGCTTTCCCGTGCCCGCTCGGTGTCGTAGTTGTAGAGCGGCATCGGCACCTGCGGAGCCATGTCCCGTCCCCAGATGTCCAGCGTGTAGAAGCAGTCGCTGACGAGCGCCAAGCGATCCGATTCCCGCCACAGGCCGATCTGGCCGGGTGCATGGCCGGGCAGATCGATCACCCTGAAGCCCGCCACCTCGTCCCCCTCGGTGAGTGTCCCCTCGATCTTCACCGGTCCGCCGTCCCAGGCGTAGCGGTGCAGCAGCTGGTGCAGCCGGCGGTGGCCGAAGGGTAGCCCGGCGAGACCCTCGGGCCAGTAGCGAAAGCCACCGCTGCCTTCGGCGTCCTCGATCTCGTCCGGGTGGCAGAGCACCGGCACGCCCAGCGCAGGTGCGGTGCCACGGTGATCGGTGTGGCCATGCCCGAGCACGATCCTGCGGATGCCGCCCAGCTTCGCAGCGGCGCTCGACACGGCCCGCGTCATCGTTCGGGCGCCGGCGTCGAACAGGGTCACGCCGCCTTCGTCCTCGAGCAGGTAGACGTTGCAGCGGGCCGGCTGCCCCTGCACGATCCAGATGCCCTCCGCGACGAGCTCAGCCTCACCGGCGGCGAGGCCGCCGGTGAGCCGGGTCTTGGCGTTGAAGGCGCCCGTCATCCGCTGTTCGGCGGGCGATCCCTGCGTCGGCATCATGCCGACCTGGCGCGCGAAGGTCATGCTGTCCGTGAAGGCGTCGTTGTGCTCGATCAGCCCGTCGCGCACGGACACGAGGTCGAAGCCTTCGATGTCCAGAACCTTGCCGGTCGGAGTGACGCCGCCGAAGCTCCCCGGCCCCGCGAAGGTGCCGCGCAGCCGCCAGTGAACGCCGCAGCGATCGCCCTCGGAGGTCGTCGAGACGACCTCCATTTTGAGGTCGGGGACCGCGTCGATCAGCTCGCCGAGAAAACCCCGCACGCCCTCGGGCGCGATCGCATCGATGCGCCCGCGCACGTCGTCGTGGCCACCGGGCGCCCACAGGGCGACGGCGCCATCGAGGTCGCGCTGGTCGATCGCCGCGAAGTAGCGCCTTGCGACTCCCTCGGCCTTGCTGCCCGAGATCCGTTTGCGGCCGGCTGCCGCCTGCTCGACATTCGCGGCCACCTCCTCGACCTTGGTGCTCGCCCCCGTCGCCTTCCGCTCGGCCATGCCCGCCCTCCTTTACGCCGCTGAACGGCCGTAGTCTAGTCTCCGCCGCGTGGCAGAGGTGACCAGCCGGGGCGAGCTCGGCCGTGGTGAACGCATCATGCGGGGGGTCTACCGGCTGCGCCTGCCACTGCCGTGGCCGGGTGTGCCGCACTGCAACGCCTGGGCGCTCTCATCGGGGGACGGCTTCGTGCTCGTCGACACCGGTATCCACGACGAGCAGTCGATGGCCCACCTCGAACGTGCCCTTGCGATGTGCAACCTGCGCCTCGAGGATGCGCGCCTCGTCGTCTGCACCCACGCCCACTCCGACCACTGCGGCCAGGCCATGCCGATCGTCGAACGGGCCGGCTGCGAGCTGTGGATGCACCCCAGCCACGAGCTGATGAACCGTCTCGTCGAAGATCCCGACGCGGTGCTCGCGCGGCGCCTGGAGGTAGCGCGCCAGAGCGGCGTCCCCGAGGAGCCGCTGCGCCGCTATGCGGCCGAGCGCGGCAGCTCCACCCCGCTGATCGTCGGGCCGTTGCGGGCCGACCGCGAGCTGCTCGACGGCGTGACCGTGCAGAGCGACCTGGGCGAGTGGGTGACGTATGAGACGCCGGGTCACGCGCCATCGCACGTCTGCCTGTTCCAGCCCGAGCGACGCCTGCTGATCTCCGGCGATCACCTGCTGGGACGGATCTCCCTGTACTTCGAGTACGGCTACTCGCCGAATCCCGTCGGCGAGTTCCTGCACTCCCTGGATGTCGTGGAGCGGCTCGGGGCGCGCCTCTGCCTGGCGGGCCACGGGCGAACCTTCACCGACGTCCATGCGCACATCCACGGCAACCGCGCGCTCGTCGAGGAGCACCTGTACGAGGTGCTGCAGGCCGTCGGGGGCAGCGAGCTGACGGCCTTCGACGTAGTCGGCGCCGTCTACGGCGACTCGCTCTCCCAGCAGAACGGACAGTGGCTGCTCTCGCAGACCCTGGGCTACCTCACGCATCTGGAGAGCACCGGCGGCGTGCGGCGGATCGCCGGCGAGCCCGAGCGCTGGACGGCATAATCTCCAGATGCGAATCGATCAGATCCTCGCCGCCGACGGGGCGGGTGGGCCTTCATTCTCCTTCGAGTTCTTCCCGCCGAAGACGGAGCAGGGCGAGCAGAACCTGTACGCGGCGCTCACGGACCTACGTCCCCTGGAACCGGCCTTCGTCTCGGTCACCTACGGGGCGGGAGGCTCGACGCGGGAGAAGACGATCGAGATCGTCAAGCGTCTGAAGGAGGAGTGGGGGCTCGAGGCGATGGCGCACTTCACCTGCGTAGGCGCGACGGTGGACGAGCTGAGGACGACGCTCGACGAGATGCAGGACGCGGGCATCGACAACGTGCTGGCCTTGCGCGGGGACCCCCCGGCGGGCGAGAGCGAGTGGACGAAGACGGAGGGCGGCCTCGAGTACTCGCGGGAGCTGGTCGAGCTGATCGCGGCCGACTATCCGTTCGCGATCGGCGCGGCGTGCTTCCCGGAGACGCACATCCACGCGACCAGCCCCGAAGACGACCTGCGCTACCTCGGCGAGAAGGTCCAGGCCGGCGTCGACTTCCTGATCACCCAGGTGTTCTTCGAGAACTCCTTCTACTTCGACTTCGTGGCGCGTGCTCGCGCTGCGGGGATCAAGGCCCCGATCATCCCCGGGATCATGCCCATCACCCGGGTCGGGCAGGTCGAGAGGATGGCGGAGATGTGCGGCTCGGCGATCCCCGACTCATTGCGGGGCGAGCTGCATGGCCGCGCCGAGGACGCCGAGGCGGTGCTCGACTTCGGCGTGGCCTATGCGACGCTTCAGTGCGCCGAGCTGCTCGCCGCCGGCGCGCCGGGGATCCACTTCTACACGCTCAACCGCTCGCCCGCTACACGGGCGATCCTCGGTGCCCTGAAGCTCTCCCGGCCGTGGGAGAGGGTCGTCTACCCCAGCTCGATCTCGAGCCCCTCGGCTACCCGCGGCGAGCCGTCGGCGGCCTCGTAGCGGACGTCGACGGAGTCGTTCTGGCGATAGGTGCCGACGCCCCAGGCGCCGAGCAGCCAGCGCCAGCCGCTGATCCGGTCCTTGCGGAGCTCACGGGGGAAGACGAGCGCGCCTTCGCGCACCGTGAAGTCCTCGCCGAGCCGCTGCGGGACGCCATTGAGGTAGACCTCATAGGGATCCCGCACGTCCCGGGGCAGCCTGATCCTCGACGTCGCCATCGCCGGATTATCGCCTCAGCCGGGCGCATCGGCGGGCGCGCGCCGAAGACGCGGCATTCCCGCCGCGGCGGAGAGCTGGCGGCGCGCGGCTCGCTCGACGGCGTCGCAGGCCTGCTCGGGAGTGTCGACGAGCTTGATCAGGTCGAGGTCGGTCGCATCGATCCGCCCGTTGGCCAGCGGCACCTCTCGCAGCCACTCGATCAGCCCGCGCCAGTCCTCGGAGCGGATCATCACCACCGGGACGCTCTGGATCGTCGCGGTCTGCACCAACGTCAGCACCTCGAACAGCTCATCGAGTGTCCCGTAGCCGCCCGGGCACACCACGAAGGCGCTCGCGTAGCGCACGAACATCACCTTGCGCGCGAAGAAGTGCTCGAAGCGCAGGCCGATGTCGAGGTACGAGTTGAGATCCTGCTCGTGGGGCAGTTCGATGTTGCACCCGACCGACAGCGCGCCTGCTTCTTGTGCGCCGCGGTTCGCTGCCTCCATCAGCCCCGGTCCTCCGCCCGTGATCACCGCGAAGCCGGCCCGGCCGACGCACTCCCCCACTCGGCGGGTCAGCTCGTAGTCCGGATCGTCCTGCGCGGTGCGCGCCGAGCCGAACACGGTCACGGCCCGCTCGATCGAGGACAGCGCGCGAAACCCGCGCGCGAACTCCGCGGCGATGTCGCGTACGCGGTCCGCGTCGGCCGCGCGCACCTCGGGTGACTCGCCGTCGAGCCACAGCAGCAGCTCCTCGTCGAAGGTCGGACGGGGGCGTGGAGGCTCCGCATCGGTCTCGCTCACCGCTGAAGCGTAGGGACCCGCGGGGCGAGCTCGCGGGTGTGCCGCCCGCTCTGCGTCGTAGCCTTCTGCGGCGATGAGCGCCCCGTCCCCCGCGGAGATCCCCTACACCGTGCGTCGCTCGGAGCGCGCACGGCGAGTGCGCGTCAACGTCCATGCCCGCTCCGGCGTGGAGGTCGTGCTGCCCGCGCGGGCTCCGGAGCGCGAGGCGGCCGCGGCGATCAGCGAGCTGCGGCCGTGGATCGAGCGGCGCCTCGCCGAGGCTCGCGAGACGCTGGCCGCGATCGCCGAGCGGGGCTCCACGCTGCCCTACCTCGGCAGCACCCTGGACCTCGTCCCCGAGCCGGGCCGCACGCGGGTCCATAGGCGCGATTCACGACTGCTCGTCCCCGACGGCGATGCGCGGCCCGCGATCGAGCGCTTCTACCGGCGCGCCGCGCGGGCCGAGATCGCGCCCCGTCTCGACGCCGCCTGCGCCGCGGCGGGGCTGAGCTACAGCGGCCTGGACATCCGGGCGCAGCGCACGCGCTGGGCCTCCTGCTCCTCGCGCGGGCGGATGAGCTTCAACTGGCGCCTGCTGCTCGGGCCCGAGCGGGTGCTCGAATACGTCGTCTGGCACGAGGTCTGCCATCTGCAGGTGCTCGACCACTCGCCGCGCTTCTGGGCGCTGCTCGCGCGCCACTGGCCCGGCTGGCGCGAGGATCGCGCCTGGCTCAGCCGGAACGGCGCGACGCTGGCGCTGTGATCGTCGGAACCGGCGACGAGACGCCCGGGGCGGGGGGATCTGTGACGGGCCCGTCGGAGAGCACGAGCGCCACGAGGTGCGCGCGGGTGTGAGCGCCCGTCTTGGACATCGCGTTGCGCACGTGGCTGCGGACCGTCTCGGGCGAGAGCGACAGCTCGGTGGCGATGCGCCGCGTATTCGCCCCGAGGGCGACCAGCCGCACGACCTGGCGCTCGCGTGGGGTGAGCTTCGATCCGTGCGGGCCGGCGGACTCGACCTGGCTGCTGCCGATCAGCTCCCCGCCGTGGGGTAGGCGCGCCGAGAGGGTCACCACGAGAACCTGCCGGTTGCCGCCGACGGTGATGACGTGGGCCGCGTAGGTGACGTGCAGCTGGGTGCCGCAGGCGTGTTCGACGATGCGTTGGCCGTAGAGCTGGCCGCTGCGGACGAGCTGCTCCCAGCGGTCGGGGATCCCGTCGCGTTCGTCGACGACCATGCTGTCGGCACGGCTCCCGAGCAGCTGCGAGCGCGGGTACTCCCAGAAGTTGACGAGCGCGTCGTTGACCCTGACGTACCGCCGCTCGCGGTCGAGCAGCGCCATCGGGATCCTGGAGTGCTCGAAGATCGACCAGAACGACAGCGCTGCGTCGGTCGCCTCGAGTTCGGGAAAGGGGTCAGCCATATCCGCGGCGCGGGTAGGGATAAGCGGAGCCTATGCGAGGGCCCGGCGGCGCCGGGACTTTCTTCGAGCTTTGCCGCGGCGGCCGCGGCCTCGCCGGATCAGCGTTCCGCGATCGGCACGTAGTCGAGATCCCGCGCGCCGGTGTAGATCTGGCGTGGCCTGGCGATCTTCTGCTCCTCGTCGGAGACCATCTCCTTCCACTGCGCGATCCAGCCGCTGGTGCGGCCGATCGCGAACATCACCGGGAACATCGCCACGGGGAGGCCGAGCGCCTCGTAGATGAGTCCCGAGTAGAAGTCGACGTTCGGGTAGAGCTTGCGGGAGGTGAAGTACTCGTCGTCCAGGGCCCGCTTCTCGAGCTCGGTGGCGACGTCGAGCAGCGGGCTCTTGCCGCGCACCTCGAAGACGGCGTCGAGATGTTTGCGGATGATGCGGGCGCGGGGGTCGTAGTTCTTGTAGACGCGGTGGCCGAAGCCCATCAGGCGCTCTTTGCCGGCCTTCACGCCCTCGAGGAAGTCTGGGATGTTCTCGACCGTTCCGATTCGCTCGAGCATCCGCAGCGCGGCCTCGTTCGCGCCGCCGTGGAGCGGCCCGTACAGCGCGGCGACCCCCGCGGCGACAGCCGTATAGGGATCGACCTGGGTCGAGCCGACGCCGCGCACGGCGCTCGTGGAGGCGTTCTGTTCGTGGTCGGCGTGGAGGATGAAGAGGACGTCGAGCGCTCGTTCGAGACGGGGATCGGGCTCGTACTTGAGCTCGGTCATCTTGTACATCATCGAAAGGAAGTTGCCGGAGTAGGCGAGGTCGTTGTCCGGGTACACGTAGGGCTGGCCCATGTTGTGGCGGAAGGCAAACGCGGCGAGCGTCGGCATCTTCGCCAGCAGGCGGATGATCTGGATCGCCCGCACGCGCTCGTCGTGGATCCTGTTGGCGTCCGGATAGAAGGTCGAGAGGGCGCCCACGGAGGCGACCAGCATGCCCATCGGGTTGGCGTCGTAGCGGAAGCCCTGCATGAAGTCCTTGACGTTCTCGTGCACGAAGGTGTGAATCGTGATCTCGTCGATCCATCCCTCGAGCTGCTGCTGGTCGGGCAGGCTGCCGTTGATCAGCAGGTAGGCGACCTCGAGGTAGGTCGAGTGCTCGCAGAGCTGCTCGATCGGGTAGCCGCGGTGCTGAAGGATCCCGGCGTCGCCGTCGATGTAGGTGATGGCGCTGCGGCAGGAGGCGGTGTTCATGAACGCCGGGTCGTAGGACATCAGGCCGAATTCCGTGGGGTCGACCTTGATCTGGCGCAGGTCCGTCGCCCGCACCGTTCCATCGGTGATCGGCAGCTCGTAGGACTCTCCCGTGCGGTTGTCGGTGACCGTCAGCGTCTCCTCGCCCGCCTCCGGCCCGGCGGCGTACCCGGGGCGGGTCTCCGGCTGGATCTCCGTGCTCATCTGCGTCTCCTATCCGCGCGTTCGGTGCTCTGCGTTTCGATTATGGGGCATGCGCAGGGCTCGCCCGCCGCGGGGAGCTCCGGTGCTCAGACACGCCGTCCGTGGCGCAGCGTGGCGACAGAGCGCATTCGCGGCGGCGCCGCAGGCATCGCACCGCCGTGGGGGCCGCGCCGGGGCCGGCGCGGCGGGCGGCTGCGGGGATGGTGGGGATGAACGGGACGCGGCCGCGGACCGATGCCGCCGTCCGCTCCCGCTTCCGTCTCGGGCGTCTGCTTGACGGCCCAGCGGACGATCAGGAAAAGAGCGACGATCGGGATCTTCAGGAAGACCATCAGCCAGAGAAAGGTCCACATGTCCACTGGTGACGATCATACCCCGTGGGGGCGGAGCGGAACCCGAGGGTGCGGGGTGTTCGCAGGTCCTGTCGCCGAGTGCCGCCGGGCCCTCCGGAGGGTCAGTCGCGGAGTGCGAGCGGGGCCGCGCTGAAGTGGGTCATCGCCTGGAGCTGCTCGACGCGGGCGGCGATCTCGCGGGCCTCGAGTCGCTCGATGCGCTCAGTGCCGAACTCCTCGACGTTGAAGGAGGCCAGCACTGTCGCATGGGCCATCGCGCGGCGCATGAGCTCGTCGCTCAACTCCTCGCCGGGGTGCGCGGCGACGTAGCCGACGAGGCCCCCGGCGAACGTGTCGCCGGCGCCGGTCGGGTCGATCACCGTCTCCAGGGGGTAGGCGGGGAGCGCGAAGAAGCTCTCCGGCGTGATGAGCGCCGCTCCGTACTCGCCCTGCTTGGCGACGACCATGCTCGGTCCCCGGCCGGGGGCGCCCGCGGGAGGCTTCCAGGAGAGGACCTCGCGGGCCGCGCCCAGGAGGTTCGGCTTGCCGGTCAGCTGGCGCAGCTCGGCGTCGTTGAGGATCACGCAGTCGACGCCCTCGATCGCGGCCACCAGCGAGTCGCGGGCGATGTCGATCCACAGGTTCATCGAGTCGAGCGCCACGAAGCGGGCGTCGGGGAGCTGGGCGCGGACCTCGCGCTGGAGGTCCGGTTGGATGTTCGCGAGGAACAGCACGTCGCTCGCTCGGGCGCTTCCGGGGAGCTTCGGCTGAAAGCCCTCGAAGACGCCGAGCTGGGTGTCCAGCGTCTCGCGGCTGTTGAGATCCCAGCCGTACTCGCCGTGCCAGAAGAACGTCTTCCCGCCCGCGACGCGCTCGATGCCGCTGACGTCGACGCCGCGGCGGGTCATCACCTCGATCTGCTCGTCCCCGAAGTCGTCCCCGACGGGACCCACGACGCGGACGTCGTCGAAGAAGGATGCGGCCAGCGAGAAGTGCACGGCGGCGCCTCCGAGCATCCGCTCGCGCTCCCCGAAGGGCGTCTTGACGGTGTCAAAGGCGATCGATCCAACGACGGTTATAGGCATCGGCGGGCACCTTAGAGGACAGCCCGCGGCCTGGGGGTTCACTCCGATAGCCTCGGGGTCGATGCGAGCGATCCAAATGACCGAGTTCGGGGGCCCGGAGGTGCTGCGGCTGGCCGATCTGCCGAGCCCGGTGCCGGGGCCCGGCGAGGCGCTGATAAGGGTCACGAGGGCTGGGCTCAACTTCGCCGATACGCACACGCGGACGAACTCCTACGTCCAGAAGGCCGAGCTGCCGCTGGTGCCGGGAGGAGAGGTCGCCGGTACGCTCGAGGAGACGGGGGAGCGGGTCGTGGCCCTGGTCGGCTCGGGCGGCTATGCGGAGCTCGCGGTGGCCCCGAGTGAGCGGATCTTCTCGATCCCGGATGACGTCGATGACGGCACCGCGCTGGCGCTCGTGATCCAGGGCACGACGGCATGGCATCTGCTGCGGACGGCGGCCCGGATGGCCCCCGGCGAGAGCGTCGTCGTGCACTCTGCCGCCGGCGGCGTCGGCTCGCTCGCCACGCAGCTCGCCTCGGCCTTTGGCGCCGGCAGGGTGATCGCTACGGCCTCGAGCGAGCAGAAGCGGGAGCTCGCGCGGGCGCTCGGCGCCGAGGTGGCCGTGGCGCCGGACCCCGACGGGCTCACCGAGCGGCTGATCTCGGCCAACGAGGGACGCGCCCTCGACGTGGTGCTCGACTCCTCCGGCGGGGAGGTGTTCGACGCCTCGATCAAAGCGCTGGCTCCCTTCGGCCGGATCGTGGTCAATGGGATCGCGACGGGGGAAGCAAACGAGGTGCGGACCGGATCGCTGCTGCGCCACTCCCGATCGGTGATCGGCTTCTATCTGTTCCATGCCCTGGAGCGCCCGGGGATGTTCGCGGAGGCGCTGTCCGATCTCTTCGCCCGTGCCGCGGCCGGCGAGCTGCGGGCGATCGTCGGACAGACTTATCCCCTCGAGCAGGCCCCGCAGGCGCAGATCGATCTCACGGCGCGGCGCACAACCGGCAAGTTGCTGCTCGACCCGACGATCTAGATGAGCAAGTCATTTGCCGAGCTCGGTCTTTCCGAGCCCACCCTCCGCGCCCTTCAGGACGTCGGCTACGAGTCCCCGAGCCCGATCCAGGAAGAGGCGATCCCGTCCCTGCTGGCGGGACGCGACGTGATCGGCCAGGCGCAGACGGGGACCGGCAAGACGGCCGCCTTCGGACTGCCGATCATGGAATACATCGACCCCGCGGAGCACGCCGTTCAGGCGCTCGTGCTGACGCCGACGCGCGAGCTCTGCATCCAGGTCACCCAGGCGCTACGGGTCTACGGCGCGCACAAGGGAGTCGACGTCGTCGCCGTCTTCGGGGGCGCGCCGATCCGTACCCAGCAGGCCCAGCTGCGGGCAGGCGGGCACGTCGTCGTCGGCACCGTGGGCCGCGTCCTCGACCTGATCTCCCGGCACTCCCTGATGCTCACCGACTGTCGCTTCGTGGTGCTCGACGAGGCCGACGAGATGCTCGACCTGGGCTTCCTCGAGGACGTCGAGAGAATCCTCGCGCTGACGCCTTCGAGCCGGCAGACGGCGCTCTTCAGCGCGACGATCCCGCCGCCGATCCGCAAGCTCGCGGATCGCTACATGTACGAGCCGGAGATCATCAAGGTCGAGGCGGCCACGCTGACGATCGACACCGTTGCGCAGTTCCAGCTTCCGGTGGACGCCCGGCACAAGCCCGAGATGCTCGTCGAGGTGCTGAGCGCCGAGAAGCCCGACCAGGCGATCGTGTTCGTGCGCACCAAGATCCGCGCCGACCAGCTGTTCAGGACGCTGAAGGACCGCGGCATGAACGTCAGGGCACTGCACGGCGACATGACCCAGGGCTCCCGGGACGGCGTGATGCTGGCGTTCAAGGGCGGACGCGTGCCGATCCTGGTCGCGACCGACGTGGCCGCCCGCGGCCTCGACATCTCGACGGTCACCCACGTGATCAACTACGACGTGCCGACGAGCCCCGACACGTATGTGCACCGCATCGGCCGCACCGGTCGGGTCGGGCGCTCCGGGCGGGCGATCACGTTCGTAGAGGATCGCCAGAAGCGAGAGCTCGAGGCGATCGAACGGCACATCGGGACGAGCATCGCGAAGTGGGAGAAGGGCGCCTCAGCCCCCCCGACCCCCGTCCAGGAGCGGCCTCGACGGCACTCCAAGCCAAAGATCTCCCGACGCGATGACGACGAGCCCTACGTCAAGCTCGTGCTGGGCGGCGGCCGGGCTTCGGGGCTGAAGGTGGCCGACATCGTGGCTGCCGTCACCTCCTCCGCGGGGCTCGACGGGGAGGCCGTTCGCGACGTGCTCGTCCTCGATCGCTTCTCGTTCCTGTCGGTGCCTGCGAGCGAGGCCGAGGACGTGATCGCGGCGATCGACGGCAAGCAGGTCAACGGCCACAGCATGAGCCTCGAGCGGGTCGGGGTACAGTAGGCCCATGTCCACCGTCACGATGAAGACCACAGAGGGGCCGATCGTCTTTGAGCTGTTCGACGAGGAGGCGCCGAAGACCGTCGAGAACTTCCGTAAGCTGGCCGGCGACGGCTTCTACGACGGCCTCACCTTCCACCGTGTGATCAAGGACTTCATGATCCAGGGGGGATGTCCGCAGGGGACGGGCACGGGTGGACCCGGCTACACCTTCGAGGACGAGATCAACCCGCACAAGATCGTGCGAGGCGCGCTGGCGATGGCCAACGCCGGACCCAACACGAACGGCTCCCAGTTCTTCATCGTCACCGCCGAGGCCTGCCCCTGGCTGGACGGCAAGCACACGGTCTTCGGCCAGGTCACGGAGGGTATGGATGTCGTCGACCGCCTCGAGGGCGTGCAGACCGATGGTGCCGACCGCCCCGCCGAGCCGATCGGGATCGACGCGCTCGAGCTGAGCGAGTAGCTGCGCTCCGTCGCCGGCCGCATGGCCGCCTTCGGAGTAACCTTCCTCGCAAGGGTTGAACGAGCGCAGGGGAGGGCCTGATGGCCACTGTCGAGCAGCAGGTGTCTGAGACGCAAAACGGCGCGACGACGACGATCGCCGGTGGGATCCCGGTCGAAAACCCGGCGACGGGGGAGACGATCGCGACCGTTCCGGAGATGAGCGCCGAGCAGGTGGCCGAGATGGCCGCGCGCGGCAGGGCCGCCCAGCCCGAGTGGGAGGCCTTCGGGTTCGAGGGCCGCGCGCGCGTGATGCTGCGAGCTCAGAAGTGGATCATGGACAACGCCCAGCGGGTGATCGAGACGATCTGTGCGGAGACGGGCAAGACCTTCGAGGACGCCGAGTTCGCCGAGATCGGCTATGCCGGCAACGCCTTTGGCTTCTGGGCGAAGTACGGACCCGAGTACCTCGCCGACGAGCGGATCAAGTCCAGCCAGGTGCTGGTGAAGGGCAAGAAGATCATCAGCCGCTACCGCCCGCTCGGGCTGATCGGCGTGATCGGGCCCTGGAACTACCCCCTGACGAACTCCTTCGGCGACTGCATCCCGGCGCTGATGGCCGGCAACAGCGTGATCCTGAAGCCCTCGGAGATCACGCCTCTTACCTCGCTTCTGCTCGCCGAGGGGTTGCGCGAGT
Organism: Solirubrobacteraceae bacterium; assembly: GCA_036394235.1. Classification (GTDB taxonomy): domain Bacteria; phylum Actinomycetota; class Thermoleophilia; order Solirubrobacterales; family Solirubrobacteraceae; genus Palsa-744. The sequence continues at coordinate 34,659 of DASWFM010000103.1, forward strand.
GCGGGCTCCCGGAGAACGCGTTCCAGGTCGCCACGGGGCGCGGCGAGACCGGCGCGGCGCTGATCGAGCAGGTCGACATGATCATGTTCACGGGCTCGACGAAGACCGGCCGCAAGGTCGCCGAGGCGGCGGCCCGGCGGCTGATTCCCGCGTCGCTCGAGCTCGGCGGAAAGGACCCGATGATCGTGCTCTCCGATGCCGATCTCGAGCGGGCCGCGAACTTCGCGACCTACTACTCGATGCAGAACGCAGGCCAGACCTGCATCTCGATCGAGCGCGTCTACGTCGAGGAGCCCGTGTACGACGAGTTCGTCGCCAAAGTGTCCGAGAAAGTGCGGGAGCTGCGGGTCGGAAAGCCTGAGGGCCCGGGCTCCGTCGAGGTCGGTGCGATCACCTTCCCGCCGCAGATGGACACGATCAAGGACCACGTCGCGGACGCGATCCAGAAGGGCGCAAGAGTGCTGACCGGCGGCCACCAGGCACCCGGTGCGGGTCGTTTCTTCGAGCCGACCGTGCTCGTCGACGTCGACCACACGATGAAGTGCATGACCGAGGAGACATTCGGGCCGACGCTGCCGATCATGAAGGTGCGCGACGAGGACGAGGCGGTGCGGCTGGCCAACGACTCGCCCTACGGCCTCGGCGCATCGGTCTTCTCACGCAACACCGCCCGCGGCGAGGCGATCGCCCGGCGCGTGGAAGCGGGTGCGGCCAACGTCAACGACGCGATGATCAACTACACGGTGCTCGAGCTGCCGATGGGCGGCGCCAAGGCCTCGGGCCTCGGCTCTCGCCACGGCGCGGGGGGCATCCGCAAGTACGCCTCCCAGCAGGCGATCGTGGTGACGCCGAAACTGGCCATGAAGAAGGAACTCTTCATGTACCCCTACAAATCGCGCACCTCGAAGCTGCTGGCCGGCGTGTTCAAGTTCATGTACGGGCGGGGGAAGCGGGCCTAGGGCGGACGGAGACAAGCAGGAAGAGGAAGAGGAAGAGGAAGAGGAAGAGGAGAAGGAGAGCGCGATAGCAGTGGTATTTACCTCCGCCGCGGCGGTAGATACCACTGCTATCGCTTGGTCTCGCGAGAGACCCTGGCCCCCGATCCTCAGGCTGCGTCCGCCTCCCGCAGCGGTACCCCCAGCAGCTCTTCCAGCTGCGGGATCGTCGTCTCGTCGCTCGTGTGGTGGATCGTGGCCATGCCGAGTTCCTCCGCCGGGGTGAGGTTGAAGGGCAGGTCGTCGACGTAGACGCACTCCGCCGGCTCCACGCCCGCGCGTTCGGCGCCGAGTTCGTACATCTTGCTGGCGGGCTTGCGGATGCCCTCTTCGGCGGAGATCACCACGCCGTCGAACAGTTCGTCCATGATGTCGTGCGGGTAGCGGTGCACGCCCCAGGAGTTGGACACGAGGGCCGTCCGCACCCCGGCCTTACGGGCGAGCCTCACCGCGTCGACCATCGCCTCGTCCGGCTCGACGCCGGCGAACATCCCGTCGATCAGCCCGTCGGGCTCGACCTCGAGGAGCTCCGCAAAGCGTTTCTCGAAGGCCCCCTCATCGAGTGCGCCCGTCTCCAGGGCGATCAGCAGCTTGCGGGCCTCGGGATCGGTGCGGAAACGCCCGAGCAGCAGCTTCGGGTCGATCTCGGCGGCGAGGCAGTAGGCGTGGAAGGAGGCGAACAGGTTCGTCGTAAGGACTCCGCCCCAGTCGATCAGCAGCGCAGTCCGAAGCCGCTCGCCGTCGCCCGCGGGCTGCTCAGCCGTCATGGGCCACCGCCTCCGCCTGGCGTGCAAGCTCGAGCACGCCGTCCCCGAAGGTCTTCAGATAGGGATCGTCGGTGGTCCCGGCGATCGCCCGCTTGTAGTTGCCCTCCATGAAGACGACGCTCTTCCACAGCGCCAACGTCATGTACCAGCGGATGTCGCTCATCGAGCGGCCCGAGCGCTCCTCGTAGCGGGCGATCAGCTCGGCGCGTGAGGGGAAACCCTCCGCCCTCGTGACCGAGCCGAGCGCGTCCCGCATCCCCCCGGACGGGTCGCCGGCCTCCGTCCACATCATGCATAGGTAGCCGAGGTCGGCCAGGGGGTCGCCGATCGTCGCCATCTCCCAGTCGAGCACGGCCGCCAGACGGGCGGGCGCACCCGGGGCGTAGAGCGTGTTTCCGAGCCGGAAGTCGCCGTGGACGATCGTCGCGGGGCCGGACTCGGGCATGTTCTGGGCGAGCCAGCTGCCGACGCTCTCCACGGCGGGGATCTCGCGTGTCTTGTTGAGCTCCCAGAGGCCCAGGAAACGACGGAGCTGGCGTTCGAGATAGCCGGTCGGCTTGCCGAAGCCCTCCAATCCCACGGCGCGCCAGTCGACGGCGTGGATCTCGACGAGCGCCTCGGTCAGCTCCTGGGCGGTGCGGGCCCGCTCCTCGGGGTTGTCGAGCGCCGGCGGCATGCTCGTCACGATCACGTCCCCCGCGACCCGCTCCATCACGTAGAAGGGCGCCCCGATGATCTGCTCGTCCTCGCCGACGGCGAGAACGGCGGGCACGCGGGCGGGCGTGTCCCGCAGCGCCCGCAACAGCCGCGCCTCCCGCAGCACGTCATGGGCGCTGGGCGGCAGTGGCGGCCGTGGTGGCCGGCGAAGCACGAACTCGGCGCCGTTGCGCTCGATCAGGTAGGTCACGTTGGAATGCCCCTCGCCGATAGGGCTGGCGCGAATCTCCCCCGAGCCGAGCCCATGCTCGTCGAGGAAGGCCTCCAGGGGGTCGAGGACGAGAAGGGGAGGGCGGCTGTTAGCCTCCGCGTCCCCCGCCGTCCGGACGATGTCGTCTGGCGCGATCGGTGCGCTCACGGACGGGAAAGCTATAGCGACCGCAACCTTCCCTGCGCTGAGGTGTCCTTATCGACCATGCCCAGATTCCGCCCCCTCACACTCCCCCTGCTCGCGATCGCCGCTTCCGTGGCCATCGCCTCGCCCGCGACAGCATCCGCCTCGCGAGGCCAGACGACCTACTTCGAGGCCGGTGCCACGCTGCTCGAATCCAAGCAGTCGAAAGTCTTCGCCCAGATGCAGACGCTCGGCGTCAAAGCGCTGCGGATCGAGCTCTCATGGGCCTCGGTGGCGCCGGCACCGACGAGCGCGACGAAGCCCTCGTTCGACGCCACGAACCCGGCCCTGTACGCGTGGGGCGGGTACGCCAGCGCGATCACGCAGGCCCGCGCGCTCGGCTGGCCAGTGCTGCTGACGGTCACCTCGCCGGTGCCGCGATGGGCCACCTCGAACCACAAAGCGCCGTACATCACGCGTCCGGACGACAAGGACTTCCAGGAATTCATGACCGCCGTCGGGAAGCAGTTCGGCACTCAGGTCAACGTCTTCTCGATCTGGAACGAGCCCAACCACCCCGCTTTCCTGATGCCCCAGTGGAACTCCAACGGCACTCCCGCCTCGCCCCGCATCTACCGCGGTCTCTACCAGTCGGGCTATGCGGGCCTCCAGGCTGCGGGGCTGTCCCACCCCAAGGTGCTGTTCGGCGAGACCGCGCCGACGGGATTCGACACCATCAACCGCCGCCGCGAAGGATCCCGGGCGCTGCTCCACGACGTCGCTCCGCTCGCGTTCCTGCGCAGCGCGCTGTGCCTGAACGGCCACTACCGGCCGGCGGGCTCCTGCGGGAAGCTGCAGATGAGCGGCTATGCGCACCATGCCTACACGAAGGCCGTCAGCCCCCACTACATCGCTCCCGGGGCCGACAACGTGACGATCGGCTCGCTCTCTCGCCTCTCCTCGGCGCTCAACAGAGCGGCCGCCGCGCACGCGATCCCCTCGGGCCTGCCGATCTACCTGACCGAGTTCGGCGTGCAGAGCTTCCCCAACCACGAACTGGGCGTGCCGGTCTCGCGTCAGGCCGAATACGAGGCGATCGCCGAAAAGATCGCCTGGGGGAACTCCCGCGTCGCGGCCTTCTCGCAGTACTTGCTAAAGGACGACCCGCTGGGCGGAAGGCCGGGCTCGAGCGTGGCCGGCGGCACCGTCGGCTTCCAGACCGGGCTCGAGTACTCCAACGGCAAGCCGAAGCCGCTGTACTCGGCGTGGCCGGTGCCGCTGGCGGTAACCCGTACATCCCACGGCTTCTCGTTGTGGGGCCTCGTGCGTCCCGCGGCCGGCAGGACGAAGGTCACGGTGCTGATCCGCAAGAAGGGCTCCTCGGCCTACAAGACGCTGAAGACGGTCTCGACCGACAGCCGCGGCTACTGGACTCTCGGCTCGAGCGTCAAGGGCACCGCC
>DASWFM010000104.1:0-3305 GCA_036394235.1 Solirubrobacteraceae bacterium
AGGGCGGCGAGATGGACGGCCGAAGGGAAGACGTCGTTGGAGGACTGGCCGTAGTTGACGTGATCGTTGGCGTGCACGCCGCCCCCGGCGAGCGCGGCGATCACCTCGTTGGCGTTCATGTTCGTCGAGGTGCCCGAGCCGGTCTGGAAGACGTCGATCGGGAACTGCCCGTCGTGCTTGCCGGCGGCGATCTCGGCGGCGGCGCGCTCGATCGCGCGGGCCTTGCCCTTCGGTACGAGGCCGAGCTCGCCGTTGACGGCGGCCGCGGCGCCCTTCAGCCGGGCCAGCCAGCGGATCACCTCGACGGGGACAACCTCGCCGGAGATCGGGAAGTTCTCGACGGCCTTGGCGGTCTCCCCGCCCCACAGCTGCTTTTCGCTCGGCATCTTCTCTCCTGGATCGGTGGCGCGGCCGCCGGAACCCTATCCGCAGAAGGCAGCGAGCTCCCGAGCGAGGCCGACGGGATCGTCATAGGCCATCAGGAAGCCCGTGCTGCGCAGCACTCGCAGCTGGCCCTGGGGCAGCAGCTCGAGGGCCTCTTCGGCGGTCCACAGGGGGTGCCTTCGATCCTGGTCGGCCCAGAGGAGCAGCACGGGCATGCGCAGCGAGGGGTAGAGCTCGAGCAGCCGGCGCTGGGGGCCCCGCGGCCAGCTGCGCGCGCAGCGAGACCAGGACCGCGCAAGGCTGGAGTTGCCGGGAACGTCGGCGAAGGCGTGACGGAAGAGGTCGGCGGCGGCGGGGTTGCCGCGGGCGCTCCACGCCACGCCGCGCTGCGGATGGAAGGCCGCTGCTACGGCGTAGGAGAGCGCCACGTCGAGACCCGGCACGGCGGCGGCCCATGCCGCGGACTGGGCGGTGGCCCGCAGCCTCCGATGCGCGGGCGGGGCGTGCATGCGGTTGGGCATCAGCACCAGCCGCGAGGGCGAGATCCTCCCGATCTCGAGCGCTCGCAGCAGGATCTCGGCGCCGGCATCGTGACCGGCCATCAGCGGCCGCGGGCCGAGCACCTCGGCGGAGAAGCCCGCGATCACCTCCGCGAACCAGTCGAGCGTGTAGGGGTGGCGGGGCCGCTGCTCGGAGTCGCCGTGCAGTGGCAGGTCCGGGAGCACCACGCGAAAGCGGTCGGAGAGCTGCTCGACGGCCGGCTCCCACTCCTGGTGGGACAGCAGCCCGGAATGAAGCAGCGCCAGTGGCGGCCCCGTGCCGGCCTCCCGGTAGGCCACCCGCGCGCCATCGCTGTGGTGGTACAGGCGCAGCCGCATCATGGGTGAATCGTAGGTACGGAGCGCCGGCGCTCCGGCGAGATCTAGAAGCGCAGCGTCGCCGCGATCCCGCCGAGCGGCCCGAGGTCGGGCCGGTCCTCGAGCACCAGGACCTCGGCCGACTGCTCGATCGCCATGTGCACGCCGTCCTCGACGACGTCCTCGCGGATCTCGACGTCGCCCCCGTCGACCGGACAAGTGCCGATGCCCGCCGGGCCCAGCCAACCGTCACGCGGGCAGCGCACGCCCGGCTCCTCGCGACCGGCGTCGAGCAGCAGCGCCTCGACGCGCCGTTCGACCAGCGCCTCGAGCACCGCGGGCAGGCCTGCAACCGCGCGCGGCGGATGCTCGTCACGGCCGAGCCGTTCGCGAAGCTCGGCGAGCACCTCCTGCTCGTGGCCGGCACGCCGCTCGGCCAGCGCCGCGGCGACCGCCCCTTCGATCTCGGCGATGCCGGCGTCGGCGACGTCGAGCACGAGGCGCTGCTCGTAGAGCCGCGAGCGCACTTCGGGGTCGAGCGCGTCCACGAGCTCGTTCCACAGCGGCTGCGCGCAGGCGATCATCAGCAGCTGGAAGGGGTCGACGCGGAGCGTTGCTTTCAGGACCGCCGCGACGTGCACGATGTGGCGACGGACGTCTTCGTCCATCGAGCGTTCGTATCGCGGCTGCGACCATCCGCCCTGGTGCTGGCGGCCGTGCACGTCGTCTTCGATCGCGACGCGTTCGCGCTGGCCGAGATCGCGGCCGCGCAGGAACCTCGCGTGGCGCTCGTCGACGAGCGCCACGATCAGGTCCTCGGGGGTGCCCTGGCCGCTCAGTGGCGTGAGGAACGGCGCGTCGCCGACGACGGCGGCGAGCGCGACCGGATGCTCGAGTCGGAGCATCTCGTCGAGCTCCAGGGGGAGTGAGATGAACACCGCCACGGCGCGCGCCTCGGGGGCCGCCACGGTGATGTTGCCGAGCAGCTCCCGCGCGCGCTCGAGCCCCCCGCGAAGCGCCATCAGCTCCCCGTGCGGGCGCTCGTGGCTCTCGATCTCGCGGTGGGCGGCGTCGATCAGCGAGTCGGCCTCGGACTGTCGTGCCGGGGGCGTCGCGAAGCGTTCGGGATCAAGGTCCAGGTAGAGGCTGAGAACGGTGTTGTGGGAGTCCTGAAGGGCCGCGAGGCGCTTCAGCCGTGCCTCGTCGACGTCGTTTGCAATCGGCATGTGCCGACCATACCCGCGGCGCACGCGAGTATCCAGTTGTGTCGACGCTCGGAAAGCGGGTTCTCCTCCTCCTCGCCGCGACCGCGCTCGCGCTCTGCGCAGTCCTGCTCGGCGGCTGCGGCGCCGCCCCCGCCGGACGCCCGCTGGCCGTCGGCGCGCCGGCGTCGCTGCCCGTTTCCGCGCGCTCGCATGTCGTGGTGGTCGTGATGGAGAATGCGGAGTACGGCGAAATCATCGGCAATCGCGACGCTCCCTATGTGAACCGGCTCGCTCGCCGCTACGGGCTGGCCACCGAGAGCCATGCGATCACGCACCCCTCGCTGCCGAATTACCTGGCGCTGACGAGTGGCTCTACCCAGGGGGTCGAATCGGACTGCACCTCCTGTGCGGTCTCGGCGCGCAACATCGTCGATCAGCTGGAGGCGGCGGGGGTCAGTTGGCGGGCTTACCTGGAGGGCGTGCCGGGGCCCTGTTACGAGGGCGCGGGCAGCGGGGGCTACGCGAAGAAGCACAACCCCTTCGCCTACTACCGGGACATCAGCGGCGCGCCCGGCCGCTGCCACAAGCTGGTCGGCTTCGGGGCCTTGGCCGCCGACCTGCGCTCGGGCGCGCTGCCGACGTTCGCGTGGCTGAGCCCCAACCTGTGCGACGACGGTCACGACTGCGCGATCGCCACGGCCGACCGGTTCCTCGCCCGCACGATCCCGCTGCTCTTGCGTGAGCTTGGACCGCACGGGTTCCTCGTGCTCACATGGGACGAGGGCAACAGCGACAGCGGCTGTTGCGGCGCCGCCCACGGCGGGCAGATCGCGACGATCGTGGCGGGCCCCGACGTGCG
>DASWFM010000105.1:0-13314 GCA_036394235.1 Solirubrobacteraceae bacterium
GGGCCGCGCGCAGTTCATCGTGATCACCCACCAGAAGCGCACGATGGAGGCCGCCGACTGGCTGTTCGGCGTCTCGATGGGCGGCGACGGCGTCTCGAAGGTGCTCTCGCGGCGGCTCCCGGGAGAGGAGCCCCAGGAAGCCTCCTTCGCCGCGCTCGCCTAGGAAGGCGCGCGGCAGGCCGGCCGGGGCCGCCGGGACGGCGCAGTATCATCGCGCCGCCGTGGCGCGAGACTGGAGCGAAGTGTTCATCACCGGCGAGGACCGCGAGGCCCCCGCCGAGCCGGTCGTGGAGCGACGCCGGGGCCTGCCTGTGCCCCGACATGGGGTGTTCCGGCGATTGCGGGAGTCGATGGGCAAGACGCGAGCGGCGCTCGGCTCCGAGATCCAGGCGACGCTGTTCTCGACGCTCGACGCCGAGAGCTGGGAACGCCTGGAGGAGGCGCTGATCATGGCCGACGTCGGCGCGACCACGACGGCCTCCGTCGTCGGCACGCTGGAGGCCGAGTCCTCCGCTGGCACGCTGGAGGGCGGCGAGCAGCTCTCCGAGCGCCTGATCGCCCTGCTCGCGGAGACGGCCGGCGCGGGGGAGTGGCGGATCGACGTGCGGGCCAAGCCGACCGTGATCATGGCCGTCGGGGTCAACGGCACCGGCAAGACGACGACGATCGGCAAGCTCGCGTGGCACCTGCGCCACGAGCTCGGCGCGAGTGTGCTGCTCGGCGCGGCCGACACCTTCCGGGCGGCCGCCACCGAGCAGCTGCAGGGATGGGCCGAGCGGGCCGGAGCCGAGATCGTCACCGGCGAGGAGGGCTCCGACCCGGGAGCCGTGGCCTTCGAGGCTGTCGCGCAGGCCCGTGCGCGCGGCATCGACGTGGTGATCATCGACACCGCCGGACGGCTGCATACGCAGGATGACCTGATGGAGGAGCTGGCGAAGGTGCGCCGTGTGATCGCCCGGCAGCTCGAGGGGGCGCCCCACGAGACGCTGTTGACGCTCGATGCCACCACCGGCCAGAACGGGCTGCGCCAGGCGAGCCAGTTCGCCGAGTCCGCAGGGGTGACCGGCGTGGTGTTGACGAAGCTCGACGGCACGGCTCGCGGCGGCATCGCGCTGGCGATCGCGCGCGAGCTCGGGCTGCCCGTGAAGCTGATCGGGATCGGCGAGTCGGTCGAGGATCTGCGACCGTTCGACCCCGACGACTTTGCGCGAGCGCTGATCGCCGACAGCTAACCTCCAATTATGTGGATTCTCTGGCTCCTCGCGGCGGCCGTCTTCGGAGTGGGGGAGATGCATCAGGGCGGCTTCTACCTGCTGCCCTTCGCGTTCGGAGCCGCCCTCGCGGCGGTTGTCAGCCTGCTCGGCGTCGGGGCGGTGCTCAGCGCGGTCCTGTTCGTGGCCACCTCGGCTGTCGTCTTCGGAGCGCTGCGGCCGGTCGCGAAGCGCCACCGGCGCCTGCCGCCGCCGCTCCGCACCGGCGCGGCGGCGCTCGTCGGGCGGCGGGCGATGGTGCTCGAGCGAATCGCCAACGACGAGGGCGTGGGCTGCGTGCGGATCGAGGGCGGCGAGGTGTGGACGGCACGCAGTTACTCCGAGGACGAGGTGATCGAGGCGGGGGACCGCGTCGAGGTGGTGGAGATCCGCGGCGCGACTGCCCTCGTGATGCATTGAGCTGCAGGGATAGGCTGTGAGCAGCGCCAACCGAGAAAGGAACCGGTCCAGATGGCAGCGTTGATCGTGATCGTCGTGGTCGTACTGTTCGCACTGTTCGTCGCGTTCCGCTCGATCCGCGTGATCCCGCAGGCGCGCGCCGGCGTCGTCGAGCGACTCGGCCGCTACAGCCGCACGCTCGACCCGGGACTGACGATCGTGACGCCGTTCATCGACCGGGTCCGCCCCCTCGTCGACCTCCGCGAGCAGGTCGTCAACTTCTCTCCCCAGTCGGTGATCACCGAAGACAATGTCGTCGTCGGCATCGAGACGGTCCTGTACTTCACGATCACCGACCCGCGCTCCGCGACCTATGAAATCGCCAGCCCGTTGCAGGCGATCGAGCAGCTGACCGTGACGACGCTGCGAAATGTGATCGGAGGACTGACGCTCGAGGCGACGCTGACCGCCCGCGAGAACGTCAACACGGAGCTCCGCGTGGTGCTCGACGAGGCCACGGGCAAGTGGGGGATCCGCATCAACCGCGTCGAGATCAAGTCGGTCGACCCGCCGCCGGACATCCGCAGCGCGATGGAGAAGCAGATGCGAGCCGAGCGCGACCGGCGCGCCGCGATCCTCACCGCGGAAGGCGAGAAGCAGGCCGCGATCCTGACCGCGGAAGGCGCCAAGCAGGGCGCCGTGCTGCGCGCGGAGGGCGAGAAGGAAGCGGCGATCCTGAGCGCGGAAGGCGAAGCGAAGGCGATCGACACGGTCTTCACGGCGATCCACGAGGGCCACCCCGACCACGAGCTGCTGAGCTACGAATACCTGAAGATGCTGCCGCAGCTGGCCGAAGGTGACGCCAACAAGGTGTTCGTCGTGCCCTCCGAGTTCGCAAACGCCTTCGGGGGCCTCGGCGACGCGCTGCGGGGCCGGCTCGGGGGTCCGGGCAACGGACCGCCCGGCAAGCCACCGCGCGCAGTCGAGCCACCCTCGCCCGAGAAGACCTGAGCCTCTCGCGGTGCGCGCCCGGCAGGACCCGGGCTGAGGACTGCGAGAATCAGCTAGATGTTCGACTCCCTCTCGGAGAAACTCCAGTCCACGCTCGGCGAGGTTCGCCAGCGTGGGAGCCTCAGCGAGCAGGACGTCGACGCGGCGATGCGGGAGATCCGCCTCGCGCTGCTCGAGGCCGACGTGAACTTCAAGGTCGTGCGCGAGTTCACCTCCCACGTGAAGGCACGGTGCCTCGACGAGGAGCTGGTCGGCAAGCTGAACCCCGGCCAGCAGGTCGTGAAGATCGTCGGCGAAGAGCTGACCGAATTGATGGGAGGCCCGCCCACCCCCGGTTCGCCCGGCGGCGGTGAGGAGGCCGGGCTGAAGTTCTCCTCGAGTCCGCCGACGGTGGTGTTGATGGCGGGGCTGCAGGGCTCGGGCAAGACGACGGCGACGGCGAAGCTCGCGCGCTATCTGCGCGAGCAGCATTCCTCCTCGGTGGCCGTCGCCGCCTGCGATGTCTATCGCCCGGCAGCGGTCGAGCAGCTCGTCAAGGTCGGTACCCAGGCCGGCGCCACGGTCTACGAGCGGGGCACCGATCTCGATCCCGTCGAGATCGCCAAGTGGGCGCTCGATCGCGCTCGGGAGGACGGCAAGGACGTGCTGATCGTCGACACCAGCGGGCGCCTGCACGTCGACCGCGAGCTGATGGACGAGCTCGTGAGGATTCGCGACGCGGTGCAGCCGCAGGACGTGCTGCTCGTGCTCGACGCGATGACCGGCCAGGATGCCGTCAACGTCGCCGAGAGCTTCTCCGAGGCGGTGCAATTCGACGGCGTCGTGCTGAGCAAGCTCGACGGCGATGCCCGCGGCGGCGCGGCCCTGTCGGTCAAAGCTGTGACCGGCAAGCCGATCCTGTTCGCCTCGACCGGCGAGAAGCTCGATCAGTTCGAACGCTTCCACGCCGACCGGATCGCCCAGCGGATCCTCGGCATGGGCGATGTGATGAGCCTGATCGAGAAGGCCGAGAAGGAGTTCGACGAAGCCGACGCCCAGGCGATGGAACGGAAGCTGCGCAAGAACGAATTCGGCCTCGACGATTTCCTCGACCAGCTCCGGATGGTCCGCAAAATGGGTCCCCTGACGTCGGTCCTCGGCATGATCCCCGGGTTTGCCGGCCAGCAGCTCTCGAACATGAAGGTCGACGAACGGGAGCTCGACCGGATCCAGGCGATCGTGCTGTCGATGACGCCGAAGGAGCGCCGCCGCCCCGAGATCATCAACGGATCGCGGCGGCTGCGAATCGCACGGGGGTCGGGGACGAACGTCCAGCAGGTCAACCGCCTGATCAAGCAGTTCGGCCAGATGCGCAAGGTGATGCGCCAGGTGGGACGCGGCAAGATGCCCGACATCGGCGCGTTGATGCGAGACGCTTCGCGCTGACCATTTGTCGTCCGCCCCAGCGTGGCCCGTCCGTCGCGCCTGGCACATACCGTCTAAGCTCTCCGCCGGGGCCAAAGCGGCCCGAGGACCTGTTGGCAGCAGAGAGGAAACCGTGGCAGTCAGGTTGAGGCTCACGAGAGTGGGCGGCAAGAAGGACCCGATATGGCGGGTGGTCGTAGCCGACCAGCGCTCGCCGCGCGACGGCCGCGTGATCGAGACGATCGGCCACTACAACGCGCAGACCGACCCCTCGACGATCGTGATCGACGAGGAGCGCGCCCGCAGCTGGCTCGCGCGAGGCGCCCAGCCCTCGGGCACGGTCCGCAAGCTGCTGCACATCCAGGGGATCGAGACCCCGACCGGGTAGCGGCCCGCTCGCAGCAGCCGAGATGCCCGCCGAGAACCCCAAGCGGCTCCTCGAATACCTGGCGGAAGGCCTTGTCGACGATCCCGAGGCCGTGACGGTCGAGCAGTTCGAGGAGGATGACGGCACGGTCGTCCTCGAGTTGTGCGTGGGCGCCGACGACTACGGCCGCGTGATCGGGCGGGGCGGACGGACCGCTCACGCGTTGCGCGCCGTCGTCAAAGCCGCGGCAGCCGGGGAGGACCGCCACGTGCTCGTCGACATCGTCGATTGACCGCCGGCGGGGAGGACCGTGCGGCGCCGGGCGCCACGCCGGCGGTGCTCTCGGCGGGGCGTGTCGGCCGCGCCCACGGGCTCGATGGGAGCTTCTACGTGACGCGGCCCAAACCGAGGCTGCTCACGGAGGGTGCGACGGTCGCGATCGGCGAGCGCCGGCTGCGGATCGTCCGCCGTGCGGGAACCGACGGGCAGCCGATCGTGCGCCTGGAGGGAGTCTCCGGACGTGCGGCCGCCGAGGAGCTGCGCGGCCTCGAGCTGACCGTCGCCGCCCAGCAGGCGCCCGCCCTCGGCGAGGATGAATGGTGGGCACACGAATTGGAGGGCTGTGAGGTGCGCGACGGCGAGCGCCTGCTCGGCACGGTCACGCGGCTGATCGAGCTGCCCTCCTGCGAGGCGCTCGAGGTGAGGCCGCCCGAGGGAGGCGAGGCACTGCTCGTGCCGATGGTTCGCGACGCGATCAAGGCGATCGAGCCTGCGCGCCGGCGGGTCGAGGTGGACAGCTCCTTCCTGGGTCTGGAGGGAGAGTGAGGATCGACGTCTTCACGCTGTTCCCCGAGTGGTTTCAGTGGCTGTCCTCACAGCGCCACATCGCCAATGCGATCGCGGCGGGCTCGTCGATCGAGTGCGTCGACTTCCGTAGCTACACGCAGCTCTCGGGAGGGCAGGTCGACGACACGCCCTTCGGCGGCGGGGCCGGGATGGTGCTGCGGGTGGACGTCCTCGACAGCGCGATACGCGGTTACTACGGCGTCGACCCGGTCGAGCTGCGCCAACGGCGGCGGGTGATCGCGCTCGCACCGGGTGGCCGGCTGCTCGACGAGGCGCTCGTCGCGGAGCTCGCCAGCGAGCCCGAGTTGACGTTGCTGTGCGGGCGCTATGAGGGCTTCGACGAGCGCATCCTCGAGCACTTCGCCTCCGATGTCGTCTCGATCGGCCGTTACGTGTTGAGCGGCGGGGAGCCCGCGGCGATGGTGATCTGCGATGCGGTGATGCGCAAGCTGCCGGGAGCGCTCGGCGACGAGCGATCGGTCCGGGAGGAGTCCTTCAGCGAGGCGCTCGAGGGGAATCCCGAGTACCCGCATTACACTCGCCCTGCCGAGTACCGTGGCTGGAACGTGCCTGAGGTGCTGCTCTCCGGTCACCACTCCCAGATCGAGACATGGCGGCGCGAACGCAGCCGCGAACGGGGCGGGCGCCCGCCGCGCGAGGACGGCGGCTGAGGCAGCCGGCCGCGACGGCGTGCGGGCGCGGTCCGCTACCATTGCACTCCGCGCGGGGCTGAGACCCGGGACGGTCCCCGAGCAGCACGCGCGTCCCTCCGAAATGAGCAGCGTCATCGCAACAATCGAGCGCGCCCAACTGCGCCGCGTACCGAGCTTCGCGCCCGGTGACCGAGTCAAGGTCCACTTCCAGGTGATCGAGGGCCAGCGGCGCCGCGTGCAGGTCTTCGAGGGGGTCGTCATCAAGCGCCAGGGGCACGGCGCCCGTGAGACGTTCACGGTCCGCAAGCAGTCCTTCGGCGTCGGTGTCGAGCGGATGTTCCCGCTGCACTCGCCCAAGATCGAGAGGATCGAGCTGGCCGCCCGGGGCGACGTCCGGCGCGCGAAGCTCTATTACCTGCGCGACCGCGTGGGCAAGCGCGCGCGCGTTCGCGAGCGCCGCTACGCGGGACCGGAGGAGGCGATCGAGCCGGGCCTGCTGCACGTGCAGGAGGCGACCGACGCCGAGGGCACGACGGCCGAGGAGACAGTCGGCGAGGTTGCTGCGGATACCCCACAGGAGGGCACAGCGGAACAGGCACAGGGCGCGACGGACCAGTCCGAGGCGCCCGCCGAGCAGCAGGAGGAGCACCCCGCGACGGGGCAAGAGCAGGGGGGAGCGGCCACGGCCGCCGAGGCGAGCACAGCGGAGACCGGTTCGGAGACGGATGCGTCCGAGCCGTCGGCTGAGGCGGACGATCCCTCCCCCGATGCCGGCGACGGTGATGTGGGCAGCCACCCACCCGCATCCGCCGGCGACCAGCCGGCGTGAAATTCGGCCGCAAAGGGTCGAAATCGACGGTCAACTCGGTGGTCGAGTTGGTTGTCATCATCGCCGTCGCGCTCGGCCTCGCGCTGCTGATACAGGCCATCATCATCAAGCCCTACCGGATCCCGAGCGGCTCGATGGAACCGACGCTCAAGATCGGCCAGCGCGTGCTCGTGAACCGCATCGGCATGGACTTCAGTGACCCGCACGTCGGCGAGATCGTGGTGTTCCATCCGCCCAAGGGAGCGGAGCAGGAGGAGTGCGGCCCCAGTGCGCACGTCGTCCGGCTCGGAGGCGCCGCATGCGAAGCGCCGATCCCGACGAAGGAAGGCGGCACCAACTTCATCAAGCGAATCGTCGGGGGCCCCGGGGACGAAATCTACATCCGTGAAGGCCACGTCTTCAGGAAGGCCGGCGGCAAGGGGGAATTCGTCCGCGAGAGGGACGGCTATACACGCCCCTGTGGCTCGAGCCAGGAGTGCAACTTCCCCACGGCGATCAGGGTTCCGCCCGGCCACTGGTTCATGATGGGCGACAACCGTGGCGAATCCGACGACAGCAGGTTCTGGGGACCCGTCCCCACCGGATGGATCATCGGCGGCGCCGTCTTCACCTACTGGCCTCCCGACCGGATCGGCTTCCTCTAGCCCGGCGGAGACGGCCGTGAGCGAGCCCACCGCGACGGCCAGCAGGGGAGCGAGCTCGAGCGCCGGCGCCTCGGCGCGCAGCCGGCGCCGGGCCAGGCGCCGAGGCAGCGGCAGGCGGCTGTTCGCGTTTGACCGGCGACTCGGCTACCGGCTCGTCGCCGGGGCCGACGAGGCCGGACGGGGCTGTCTCGCCGGGCCGCTGGTGGCGGCGGCCGTGTTGTTCGACTATGAGGCCCTGACGACGCGGGAGCTGCGGCTGCTGAGCGCGCTGAACGACTCCAAGCAGCACACCCCTGAGGCTCGTGAGGCTCTCTATCCGCTGGTGATGCGCGCAGCGGCCAACGTCGTGGTCGTGTCGCGCTGTGTGCGGGGGATCGACGCCCGCGGGCTGCACAAGACGAACCTGGCGGCGCTGCGCGACGCGGCGAGGGGCGTCACGGAAGGGGTTCGGGGCGAGGTGATCTGCCTGCTCGACGGCTTCTCGGTCAAAGACTTCGGCCGCCCCCAGCGGGCGATCGTGGACGGCGACGCGACGAGCGCTGCGATCGCCGCCGCCTCGATCGTCGCGAAGGTCTCGCGTGACCGCTTCATGCATCACGCCGACAGCGCGCACCCCGGCTGGAGCTTCGCCGAGCACGTCGGCTACTCGACCCCGTCCCACCGCGACGCAATCCAGCGTCAGGGTGTCTCGCCGCTGCACCGCATGTCCTTCCAGTCGCTGGCCTACCAGCAGCTGGCGCTGTAGCGGCGCGCCGGGCCCAGGGGGACGGGGCCCAGCCCTACCAGGCCCCTTCGAGATGCTCGAGGGCGAGCAGCCGGCCGGCGTCGTCGAGCACCACCCCGATCGCGTCGAAGCGGAGCTCCTCGGCACTGCGCCGCGCCGTCGGCTGCGCGCGTAGCCAATCGAGGGCGAGCCCGCGCAGGCGCCGCCGCTGACGTGGACCGAGCCGTTCGAGGACGATCGCGGCGAGGGCTCCGGCTGAGGAGCCGTTGCCCGTGGAGCGCTCCGTCCCGCGCGTGGTCTTCACCTCGACGAAGGCAATCGTGCAGCCGTTGCTCGCGATCACGTCGATCTCCCCCGCGGCTGTGCGGACGTTTCGCGCGAGGACCTGAAATCCGCGGCGCCGCAGGTGCTCGGCGGCGAGCTCCTCGCCGAGCAGCCCCGTGGTGCGATGGCGCTGCTCGGAGCGCGGCGAGGGAGAGGTGTGCCGCCGGGGGGGTTCGGGCGCGCCGGGCATCTCCCGACGCTAGGTGCCTTGATGTGTCCTGCGTCCCTCATCTGTGAGGAATCGGTCTCAGGTCGGTGTCAAGCCTGAAAACTCAGAGGCCCTTGCGTGGCGGCACCGCGGCGGGCGGACGGGTGCGCCGACCCCGTCCGCCCGGCGGAGACACGCCTTGGCTAGACCGCTGCAGTGCGGACGGGCGCGCGGCCGGTCGCCCTGACACGTCTCGTGCGTGCCCTGGCGGCCTCCTGCTGGTCGATCAGGGGTCTCGCGAGGCGGTCCAGCTCGGCCTGCTCGGCGTCGAGGATCGCCCAGGAGAGGCGTTCTACGAGCTGTGCCGCGGCGTGGTCGCTCGCGAGGTGCACCGTCGAGAGGTGCTCGTCGAGCAGCACCTCGGGGTTGCCGCTCGGAGGGAGGTTGGTCGTGACTATCACTCGGGGCATCGAGAACTCCTTGTCGAAGAAAGGGAGGCGCGCCGGCCGAGGGGGTAGCCGGCGCGCCTGTGAGGACCTCCGGCGCAGGGGCCGCCGGAAGGGAGGTGCCTGAGGACTCAGGCGCGCGAACATCGGTCGTGCGCACCGAGCGCCTGCCGAGTGACGAGGGGCCAGTCGGTCGCCGGGAGGGAAACCGGCCGCCGGCTGTCGGTGCCTTGACCAGACATTGCACACTAAGTCTATCGAATTTAGGAACTTCGTCAAGGGGACGGGCGAAGCGGATTCAAGGGGACGGGCGAAGCGGTTTCAAAGGGGACGGGCGAAGCGGTTTCAAAGGGGACGAGCGAAGCGGATTCAAGGGGACGGGCGAAGCCGATCGAATAGCCTTGCCGCTCGTGTCAGATCAGCCGACTGAGGGAACCGACCATCTCGCCGGCGTTGAGGCTCCCCGCGCCGACGACGCCGCCCAGCCGCCCGCCGAGGGGCCGAGGGCACTCGACGGCGTCACGGCCTTCATGGGGCTGCGTTGGGAGGATCCGGAGACTGTCAGGCTCCAGATCCGCCCCGAGCTGATCAATCGCGGTGGCCTGCTGTCGGGCGTCGCAACGTACGCGATGGTCGATTACTGCATGGGCTCGGCGCTCTGGGCGCAGACGAAATCGGAGGAGCGAATCGCGACCATCAGCATCTCGATCAACTACGTCCAGACGGCGATCGAGGGCGAGGTGGTGTGCCGCAGCAAGGTCGACCGGCGCAACCGCCGCATCGCGGTGCTGCGCAGCGAGATACACCACGAGGACGGGCGGCTGCTGGTCACGGCGATCGGCTCCTACTCGATCTTCCCGCCGCGCCCCTTCGCTGCGTGAGCGATCGGACCCCGGTCGCCCTGACGATTGCCGGCTCGGACTCGGGTGGCGGCGCCGGGATCCAGGCCGACCTCAAGGCGTTCGCCGCCCGGGGCGTACACGGCGCGAGCGCGGTCACGGCGATCACCGCTCAGAACACCGTAGGCGTCACGGCGATCCACGCCGTGCCCGGGGAGATCGTGCTGGCGCAGGTTCGGGCGGTCGCAGCGGATATCGGGATCGACGCGGTCAAGGTCGGGATGCTCGGCGAGGTCGAGACGATCCTGGCGGTGGCCGCGGCGCTCGATGAGCTGCCGCGAGGACTGCCCGTGGTCGTCGACCCGGTGATGGTCGCCGAGTCAGGCGCGCCGCTGCTAGCGGCCGGCGCCCATCGGGCGCTGATCGAGGAGATCCTGCCTCGTGCCACGGTCATCACGCCGAACGTCCCGGAGGCTCGGGTGCTGCTAGGCGGCGAGCCGCTGCCGGGGGCCGACGCCGAGGAGGCCGAGCGGCTCGCCCGCGAGCTGCTCGAGTTGGGGCCCGGCGCGGTGGTGCTGACGGGCGGCCACCGCGAGGTAGTGACGGACGTGCTGCTCGAGCGGGGCGCGGGGCGAGTGGTCGAGATCGAGGGTCCTCGCCACCCCGACGGCGCGTCGCACGGATCGGGCTGCACGCATGCGGCGGCGCTGGCGGCGGGCCTGGCGCTCGGGGAAAGCGTCGAGCAGGCGGCGCGCGTCGCGCGCAGAATCGCCGGGGAGGCCGTACGCAGGGGTCTGCGCGAGCTTGGCGCCGGCGCCGGACCGGTGGACGCGATCGGCTTGGCCGAGCGGCGGCGAAGCGGAGCGGCGTAGCGGGCGGTTTGTCATAATCGCAGGGGTGAAGCTGTTGCGGATGAAGCCCGGTCATGGCGAGATCGTGCTCGCCGAGGGTGACGTCGAGGTCCCCGCGGAGGAGCGCGAGCTGATCGAGGCGTTTCGCCGGGAGCTCGACGCGGGGATGTGGGCGGCGGTGCCCACGAAGTCGGCAGGGGGCAAGCGCCAGGCGGAGCTCGTGAAGAGCTTCGACCAGGTGCCCCGTGATGCCGAGCGGGTGATCTTCTTCCCACGCGCCGCCGGGGGCGCACCGACGGCGAGTCGCTGAGCGGCGATGGGGCTGGCGCTGGGCACGGCCGGCGTTGTGCTCGTCGTACTGCTGTGGGAGCTCGCCCGTCCGACCGTGATGCAGACACTGGCCCGCGCGGCGGGCGCGTGGCAGGGGCGTCGTCGCATCACCGCGAGCGGTTATGACCCGGGGCGGGAACGGCGCGCCGAGCAGCGCGCGCGGGAGCTGCTTCGCTCGTGCGTCTCCGAGCGGGAGTGGGCGATCTACAGGGATCTCGGGGTGCTCCAGGTGGACGGACCGGTGCGCCCGGCAGCCGCGCTGGATGCGGGTCTGGGTGTGGCTCGCGACGGCGATCACCCGGGGGAAGCGTCGGCATCGGCCGCGGGCCCCGCTCGCCGCGACGACGCCGCCGAGGCGCCCGCGCCTCCCCCTTATGCCTATCTGATCTACCCCCACAAGCCGATCGTCGCCTACGTGCCCGCGACGGGCGAGCTGCTGAGCGAGTACTGCGTCGCGTTCCCCGACGAGAGCCGCCCCTACGGCAGCGCACGGCTGCCCGACTCAGACGACGTGCTGGCCAAGTGGATGGCCCTGACGGGAGATGAGCGGCGCCTGATCGGGGAGGCGAACATGCATCTTCCGGGTCGCCAGGTGGAGCCCAACCGTGTGCGCAGGGACCTGATGCGGCTGGCACGCTGGGAGCACGAGCGGACGCGGCGCGCGGGGACGCCCCGCGGTCCGGACGTGCTCACGCGGTAACGTGGCCGCCGCGTGAGCACGAACGGGACCTTCGACGTCAAGCACCGCAGCCGCTCCCTCACAGAGGGTCCAGAGCGGGCGGCGGCGCGTGCCTATCTGCACGGGATCGGCTACTCGGCGGAGGACCTTGCGAAGCCGATCGTGGGGGTTGCGCACTCCTGGATCGAGACGATGCCGTGCAACTTCAACAACCGTGTGCTCGCAGCGAAGGTCAAGGAGGGCATTCGCGCCGCGGGCGGCACGCCGATGGAGCTCAACACGATCGCGATCTCCGACGGCATCACGATGGGCACGGCGGGGATGCGCGCGTCGCTCGTATCGCGCGAGCTGATCGCCGACTCGATCGAGCTGGTCGCCAGCGCCCACCAGTTCGACGCCCTGGTGACGATCTCGGGGTGCGACAAGACGATCCCCGGCACCGTGATGGCGCTGGCGCGCCTGAACATCCCCGGGCTGATGCTCTACGGCGGCTCGATCAAGCCGGGGCACTTCAAGGGTGCCGAGGTGACGATCCAGCAGGTCTTCGAGGCGGTCGGCGAGTTCGCGGCGGGGAAGATCACCGAGCAGGAGCTGCACGAACTGGAGGAGGCAGCCTCGCCCGGCGCGGGCGCCTGCGCCGGGCAGTTCACGGCCAACACGATGGCAATGGCCTTCGAGGCGATGGGTATCTCCCCGGCCGGCTCATCGATGGTGCCGGCGCAGGACGGGCGCAAGCTCGAGGTCGCCAAGCAGTGCGGGGAACTGGTGATGGACGTGCTGCGCAGGGGCCAGCGCCCGAGCGAGGTGATCACCCGGGCCGGCCTGGAGAACGCGATCGCGGCGGTGGCAACCAGCGGTGGCTCGACCAACGGGGTGCTGCACCTGCTCGCCGTGGCGCGCGAAATGGATGTGCCCTTGATGCTCGATGAGTTCGAGGCGGTCTCCGAGCGCACTCCGCTGCTCTGCGACTTGCAGCCGGGCGGTCAATACGTCGCGACGGAGCTATATGAAGCGGGAGGCGTGCCGCTGGTGCTCGCCCGCCTGAAGGAGGCCGGGATCCTCAACGTCGACGCCCAGACTGTCACTGGTGCGACGATCGGCGAGGCGGCCGATGAGGCGCGGGAGACCGCCGGTCAGAAGGTCGTGCGGCCCCTGTCGGACCCGATCAAACCCACGGGGGGCTTCGCGATCCTGCGCGGCAACGTCGCGCCGGACGGCTGCGTCGTCAAGCTCTCCGGGCACGAGCGCCGCAAACATACCGGCCCGGCTCGGGTGTTCGACGGCGAGGAGGCCGCGATGGCGGCGGTGCTCGCGAAAGAGCTCAGCGCGGGTGACGTCGTGGTGATCCGCGGCGAGGGACCCGCGGGCGGCCCGGGCATGCGGGAGATGCTGGCCGTGACCGCGGCGATCATCGGCGAGGGCCTGGGCGAAGAGGTGGCGCTGATCACCGATGGGCGCTTCTCGGGGGCGACCCGCGGCTTCATGGTCGCCCACGTCGCTCCTGAGGCCGTGCACGGAGGACCGATCGCTGCGCTTCAGAGCGGCGACGAGCTGACGATCGACGCCGATG